>NZ_LWHG01000034.1 GCF_001625445.1 Haladaptatus sp. R4
ACTGCGTTCGAGCGGAAGGTGTCGGAAGACAACGATAGCCGACCGATCGGGCACCGATATCGGATCGACCGACGGTCCGACCGAAACCTCTATAAAATTTAGGCGAGCTAAAAACATGGTAGGACATCCGACGGAACTCGGAGATCGCTCGGCCAGGACGAAGCAACCGCCGCACCGGGATACCCGTGAAGTCCCGCGGTCGGACGACGGGACGGACAGCACCGCGGGGCCGTTCGGATGACCGACTACGACGTGGTCATCGTCGGCGGCGGTCCCGGCGGCAGTTCGGCGGGCGTGTTCGCCGCACGGTACGGCCTCGACACCGTCGTCTTCGACCGGGGGAACGCGGCGCTTCGGCGATGCGCGTACTTGGAGAACTACCTCGGGTTCCCCGCCGGTGTCGATATCGACACGTTCTACGAGTTGATGCACGCCCACGTCGAGGAGGCGGGGTGCGAACTGGTCCCGGACATGGTCGAATCCATCACCCAAGGAGAAGACGATTCGGCGTTCGTCGTGGAAACGCAAGAGGGTCGCAACGTCACGGCGGACCGCGTCCGTGGCCGCGTGGTACGACGGCGAATACCTCCGACCGCTCGGCGCGACGAGATGTTCGAACGCCACGAACACGACGGCGAGGAGCACGAACACTTCGATCCGGAGTACGCCGACGACGACGGCCGGACGCCCATCGACGGACTCTACGTCGCCGCACCCGCCGGACAGCGGAGCGTTCAAACCATCATCGCCGCCGGTCACGGCGGCAACGGCGCGCGATGTCTGCTGGAGGACCTCCGAAACGAGGACGGGTTCTCCGGCGGCGTCGCACCCCACTACGACTGGCTCCGCCGGGATTCGGAGTTCTCGGGCGACTGGGGCGACCGCGACCGCTGGCGCGAATGGTACGAGGACGAAGTCGAGGACGATGCGGATATCGACGAGGAGCGGTTCGAGGAACTACGCGAGCGGTACATCGACAGAGCGTTCGAGACGCGCATCCCCGACGACGCCGTCGAGGAACGTTCCCGACGCGGGGTGAGTCGCCTCGTCGAGACGTACGGGTCCGAACGCGTGCTGGACGCGTTGGATGACGAGGAAATTCGAGAGTATCTGGAAGCGGAGTAGAACGAACCGAACCGTCCCCGACCGACGGTCGGCGGAGTTGGTGATGCCGTTACCGGCGCTCGTAGTCGCCGACGACACGCACGTTTGTACACAACATTCGTTTTCTACGTACACAAAAAAGTTAAACGGCTATTCCACGAACGTTCTGGTGAGAGCCGCTAGCATGCCACGAACAATCTTCGACGATACCGAGTACGAAACGCGTTTAGAACGAACGAAAGAGCGGATGCGCGAGGAGGAACTCGACGCGCTCGTCGTGGCCGACCCCGCGAACATGAATTACCTCTCCGGGTACGACGGGTGGTCGTTCTACGTCCATCAGGCCGTCGTGGTCACGCTGGAACGCGACGAACCCGTGTGGGTGGGCCGCGGCATGGACGCCAACGGCGCGCGTGCGACCACCTGGCTCGACGAGGAGAGCATTCTCCCGTACAGCGACGACTACGTTCACTCCCCGTACGACCTCCACCCGATGGATCACCTGGGAGAGGTCATCGAGGACCTCGACGCCGAGGACGGCCGCATCGGGTTGGAGATGGACGCCTACTACTTCACCGCGAAATCCTACACCCGCCTCCAGAAGAACCTCCCCGACGCCACCTTCGAGGACACAACGCTGCTCGTCAACTGGATTCGAATCAAAAAGAGCGAACAGGAACTCGACTACATGCGGGAGGCGGCACGCATCTCCGAGAACGAAGATGCTCGCCGGACTCGAAACGCAATCGAGGAAGGGGTTCCCGAGTACGAGGCCGCGGCAGAAATCTACGACGGCCTCATCCGCGGTACCGAGGAGTTCGGCGGCGACTACCCGTCCATCGTCCCTCTGATGCCTTCGGGCGACCACACCGGGACGCCCCACCTCACGTGGACCGACCGCGAGTTCGAGGACGGCGACCCCGTCATCATCGAACTCTCGGGCTGTCGGCACCGTTATCACTCGCCGCTGGCCCGGACGACGTTCGTCGGCGACCCGCCGGACGAGATGCAACGGCGGGCGGACGTAGTGGTAGAGGGACTGGAAGCCGCAATCGACGCCGTCGAACCCGGCGTCACCTGCGAATCCGTCGAGAAGGTCTGGCGGGACACCATCGCGCAGTACGGCCTCGAAAAGGAGGACCGCATCGCCTACGCGATGGGCCTCGGCTACCCGCCGGACTGGGGCGAACACACCGCCAGCATGCGGCCGGGCGACGAGACGATTATTGGAAAAAGACATGACCTTCCACATGATCCCCGGCCTCTGGTTCGACGACTTCGGCGTCGAGTTGAGCGAGACGTTCCGCGTCACGTCGAACGGTGCGGAAGTACTCGCGGACTTCCCGCGTCGGCTCTTCACGACGTAAAAATAATTCAGTCCGAATTCGGTTCCGGGGCGAGAACCCCGTTTTCGAGCGGTTCGCCGGTTTCGAGGCGGTCCACGTTCTCCGCGACGATGTCCGCGAGACGGTCCCAGTGGAGCGGCGTGTGTCCACCCGTGTGCGGCGTGATGAGACAGTTTTCGAGGGTCCACAGCGGGTGGTCCTCGGGGAGCGGTTCCGGATCGGTCACGTCGAGGGCCGCCCCGCGGATCTTTTCGGAGCGGAGTGCCGAAACGAGCGCGTCGGTATCGACGATTGGGCCGCGGGCGGTGTTGACGAGGACGGTGTCCGGCGACATCGTCGCAAACTCGGATTTTCCGATGAGTCCACGCGTCGTCTCGGTGAGCGGGCACGCGACCACGACGTACTCGCTCCGGGAGAGGGCGTCGTGGATGGCGTCCTCGTCGAAGCCGACCACTTCGTCCGTCGGGCCGCCCTTCTCCGGCGTGTACCGGACGCCGACGGTTTCGACGTCGAATCCCTGAAGCCGTTGGACGATTTCCTGCCCGATGGAACCCAACCCGATGATCGTGACGGTGCTACCGGTGAGTTCCCCGGACTGGAAGTGTCTCCACTCGCCGCGCTCCTTGCGTCGCCACCCCTCGTGGAGACGGCGAGCGAAGACGAGCATGTTGCCGATGGCCTGCTCGGCGATTCCGGGTGCGTGAATTCCACCGGCGTTCGTCACGGCGACGCCGCGGTCCGCGAGCGCGTCCATCGGGACGTGATCGGTTCCCGCGAAGGTACAGGCGAACAGTTCGAGTCGGTCGGTGCGGGCGAGCAGGTCCCGCTCGATAGTGATGCCGGTGACGACCCGCGCGTCCGCGACGAGTTGGCGTTCCTGCTTCGGCGTCGTGGCGTGCGCGACCGTTCGGTCCGGGAGGCGTTCACGCAACGCTTCGGCGTACGATTCCATCGAGAGTCCTTCCGTCCCCTCGCGGAGGACGACGATATCCGGGGTTTCGCTCATGGTAGATCAGTGCGTACCGTATCGGGTGACGCGAATCGATAATCGAACGATTGTGGGGCCCCATATTAGTCCTTTTGTGTAGTCGCTGTCAACGGAATGCGTTTACAATTAAGTGGGTGGGCGTGCCAGTACCACGCATGGCAGAGTCAATCCGTGATCGACTTTCGGACGTCCGACGGTCTTTCCACCGGTACCCGGAACCCGCGTGGCGGGAGTTCTACAGCGACGCATCGTCTCGTCGAGGAGATTCGGGACATCGGCGTCGACGAACTCGCCGTCGGCACCGACGTGTACGACAGCGACGAGCGAATGGCCGTTCCGGACGCCGACGAGGTCGAGGAATGGCAGGAACGGGCGCTCGAACGCGGTGCCGACCCCGACCTCCTCGAAAAAATCGACGGGGGTAACACGGGCGTCGTCGCCGTTCTCGACCGAGGTTCCGGACCCGTCGTCGGACTCCGCGTCGACATCGACGGCCTGTTCATCGAGGAATCGACGGGGGACGACCACGCGCCCGCCGACGCCGGGTTCCGGTCCGAAGGGGACGGGACGATGCACGCCTGCGGTCACGACGCACACATGACGTGGGGGCTCGCGACCCTCGAAGCCGTCGCCGAGAGCGACTTCGACGGGAAGTTCGTCG
Organism: Haladaptatus sp. R4; assembly: GCF_001625445.1. Classification (NCBI taxonomy): domain Archaea; kingdom Methanobacteriati; phylum Methanobacteriota; class Halobacteria; order Halobacteriales; family Haladaptataceae; genus Haladaptatus; species Haladaptatus sp. R4. Next base: position 4,100 of record NZ_LWHG01000034.1, read on the forward strand.
CCTTCTTCCAACCCGCCGAGGAGGTGTCCGGCGGCGGTCACCCGATGGCCGAAAGCCGGTTCGCCGACGACTTGGACTACCTGTTCGCCGTCCACGTCGGTCTCGACCATCCCACGGGAGAGGTCGTCGCCGGAATCGAACGGCCGCTGGCAATGTCCCACGTCGACGTGACGTTCGAGGGAACGACCGCCCACGCCGGGAAAGCGCCCCAAGACGGCGACAACGCGATGCAGGCGCTCGGGACGGCCATCCAGAACGCCTACGCGATTCCGCGCCACGAGGACGGGATGACGCGCGTGAACCTCGGACGGGCGGAGGCCGGAACGTCGAGCAACGTCATCGCCGATTTCGCCCACGTGGAGGCGGAAGTTGCGCGGGGCGAGACGACCGAACTCATGGAGTACATGCAGTCCCGGTTGGATAGGACGCTCGAAACCGCCGCCGAGATGCACGGCTGTGACGTGGACATCGACGTCCGGAGCAAATCCCCCCGTGCGGATAGCGACCCGGAACTCGCAGAGGTCGTGGCGGACGTTGCACGGAACGTCGAGGGCGTCGAGACCGTGCTCCCGTCCGCGGACTTCGGCGCGAGCGAGGACGCCACGTTCCTGATGGAGCGCGTGCAGGAGGACGGCGGCCTCGCCACGTACCTCATCGTCGGAACGGACCACCCGACGAGCCATCACACGCCGACGTTCGACGTGGACGAACGAAGCCTCCCCATCGGCGTGGACGTGTTGGTCGAATCGATACTCGCCGTCGCGGACGACGGGCCATGAATTCGGAGCGGACGGGCGACGGGCCACCGGCAGGCGACGATCCACCGACGGCCGACGACATCGTCACCGTCGCCGACGTGGAGGCGGCCCGGGAACGACTCGACGGGGTGGTCCATCGGACGCCGCTCGACCGTTCGACGACGTTCGCCGAGCGCAGCCGGGCGGCGTCGGTCGGACTCAAACTGGAAAACATGCAACGGACGGGGTCGTTCAAGAGTCGCGGCGCGTACAACAGGATGGCGCAACTCCCTCCGGCCGAACGCGAGCGCGGCGTCATCGCATCGAGGTGCGGGCAACCACGCGCAGGGCGTCGCCTTCGCGGGCGGATGCTCGACATCGACACGTCCATCGTCGTCCCCGAGGTGACGCCGTCATCGAAGATAGAAGCGACGCGCGGGTACGGTGCCGACGTCGTGGTGGAGGGCGACATCTACGAGCGGTCCTACGAGCACGCGCTCTCGCTCGCCGACGTGGAGGAGTTGACCTTCGTCCACCCGTTCGACGACGAGGCGATAATCGCGGGACAGGGAACCGTCGGACTCGAACTGCTGGAACAGTACCCGGAACTGGACACCGTCCTCGTCTCCATCGGCGGCGGCGGCCTTATCTCGGGAATCGCGACGGTTCTCAAGGCACACGACCCGGACATCCGCGTCGTCGGCGTCCAACCCGAGGGGGCGTTCCACGCCAAGCCAGTCGCTCGAACGCGACGAGATTCACGAACTGCCGGACGTGGACACCGTCGCGGAGGGAATCGCCGACACGCGCTTGCTCGAAAGGACCTTCGCCGTCGTCCGCGAGCGCGTGGACGACGTGGTGAGCGTCACCGACCGCGAGATGAGCGTCGCCGTCACCCTGCTCGCCGAGCGGGCGAAAACCGTGGTCGAAGCCGCGGGCGCAGCGCCGCTCGCGGCGCTGTGCTCAGGCGCGGTAGACGCGGCGGACGAACACGTCGCAGTCGTCGTCGCCAGGCGGTAACGTGAACCTCGCCGAGCACGCCGAACTCACGCGTACCGGCCGAATGGAACTCGGCCGCTACGCGGAAGCGAACCTCTCGGTCGCCGACTGGCCGAGCGGTCTGGAGGCGCTTACGGACACCGTCGATAACCACGGTGCGGAACTGGAAGAACTGGAGCGAACGCGTCGAACGAACGCGGACGAACCGAACCGGACGCCGGTGAAAATCGGCGTGGCGGGGAGCGGTCCGGAACAACTTTCGTCGGTGTTGGTGGCGCTGGATCACCGGAACGGAATCGCGGTCGTCAGCGATAGCCTCGACGGATAAAAATTCGACGTTCGTTCAGACCGCCGCGATGGCCTCGTTCAGAATCCCGATGCCGAGTTCGATTTCGCGCTCGGTCGAATCCAGCGGCGGGAGCAGGCGGATGGTTTTCTTCCCACAACCGAGCGTGAGGAGTCCCCGTTCCAGCGCCGCCTGGACGACGGCGTCGCGTCGCTCCGCCGTGTCGAACTCGACGGCGAGCATCAGACCTTTGCCCCGCACGTCCTCGACGTGTGTCGGTGCGGCGTCGCGGAGCAACTCCTTGGCCTGCCGCCCGCGTTCGGTCGCGTTGCTGAGCAGGTCGTACTCATCGATGGCCTCCAGCGTGAAGGTCCCCTGCATCGACGCGAGCAGGTCGCCGCCGCCGAACGTCGAACCCAGACGGTTCTTCTCGGCCGGGAAGAGGTCCGACCGAGAGATGGTCGCACCGGTTCGAAGCGCCTTCGCGCTGGCGATGACGTCCGGTTCGATGGGGTAGTGGTCCGAGGCCCACATCTTCCCCGTTCGACCGACGCCGGACTGTATCTCGTCGGCGATCAGCGGAATGTCGTACGTCGAACAGACGTCACCCACTTCCTCCATGAAATCGACGCTCGGGAATCGATACCCGCCGACGCCCTGAACCGGTTCGATGACCATGAACGCGACCTCGTCGGGGTTGACGTGGCCGCCTTCGGGTTGGAGGGAATTTCGTAGCTGTGAGCCGTCACCGGTGAAGAATCCGCAGTCACAGGAATCGTTACCGTCGTGTGCATCACAGAACGGGACGGTTCGAACCCCGGCGATTTCGGGGTAATGTCTCGTGTACACCTCGTTCGAGCGGGTGATGGAGAGGGTACCGAGCGTTCGCCCGTGGAAACTCCCGTCGAACGTGTAGGCGTACTTCGCGGCCGGGTTGTGGTCGTGGGTGATCTTCATCGCGTTCTCCATGGCCTCGGCCCCGGAGTTCGAGAGGAAGACGGTGTCCATTCCGTATTGGCCGGAAACGTCCACGAGTTTCTCGATGAGGTGACTGGACGCGGGGAACTCCGCCGTTTTCGGGTCCGGGCCGTCGCCGAAGTAGATGTCCTGTCCGGCTATCTTCATCGGTTCGACGAGCGAGAACTCCCGTACTCTGTCGAGGATCTTCTCGTTGTTGTATCCGAGCGGTGCCGCGCCGATGTGGCAGGTGAAATCGAGCAACACGTTGCCGTCCACGTCGGAGACGAACGGGCCGTGCGACTCGCCCGTGATGTCCCAGACGAACTCGTGTGAGAACTCGCTCGGTGCCGCGTGTTCGGTATGAAAATCGATCCACCGCTCCGCGTTCGGACCGGGAAGTGTGGCCGCGTCGGGATATGCCGTGTCCCTATCCATACACAATGTTCGTATATCCCGTTATTAAAACTTGTTATCGTCAAGCGGTGACGGCCGTCACTGATCAGTCGTCGTCCTGACCGGCCACCCCCGGTGTGTCCGTCGTCTCCTCCTCTTCGTCGCGCGCCGATGAGCTTCGTGCGGTCCTGAAGGAGCACGCCACCGGACTCCTTCTGGAACGTTCTGATGAGCCCGAGCATGGCGAGCAAACAGATGATGGCGAACGGAGCGCCGGTGATGATGGCGGCGGATTGCAGCGCTTCGACGACCGCCGACGACCATGAGGATGGACGCGACTGCGCCCTGTGCCACCGCCCAGAAGATGCGGTTGATGGACGAGGGGTGTTCCTTCCCGCCGGTCGTTATCATCGACACCGCCAACGTCGAGGAGTCGGCGGAGGTGACGAAGAACGTCGTCACCAAAATGAGGAAGGCGACGAGCAGGAGCGGGCCGATGACCGGTATCGCGTTGAACAGGACGAATCCCGAGACGGACGCGTCGTACTGGTTGATGGGGCCGAGGATGTGTGCGACACCGGAATTCTGTAGGATGACCGCCGACCCTCCGACGATGATGAACCACGGAACTGTCGCCATCGACGTGGCACCGATCCCGGCGAACGCGACTTCGCGGACGCTCCGGCCGCGCGAGATGCGGGCGATGAACAGCCCCGCGAACGGCGACCACGCGAGTGGCCACAACCAGTAGAAAACGGTCCAGTTGTTCACCCACCGATCCCAACTCGGTGGTTGGGCTGCCTGCGTGTAGAGACTCATCCTAAAGAAGTCGGTGACGAACCGACCGAACGCTTGCGTTCCGAGGTCGAGGATGCGCAACGTCGGACCGAAGATGAGGGTGGCGACCATCACCAGGAAGAACAGCACCATGTTGAAGTTCGAGAGCCACCTGATACCCTTGTTGACGCCGAGAATGAGTGAGGCGGTGAAAATCACGGTCATCCCGGTGATGATGAGGATGGTTCCGACGTCACCGAGTGCGATACCCCACCGGAAGTCGAGGCCCGTGATGAACTGGCTTCCGACGAATCCCAACGACGTGGCGACGCCGCCGAGCGTCGCGAACACGGCGAGAATGTCGACGAGTTTCCCAATGTACCCGTCGACGTTGTCGGCACCGAGTATCGGCGTCAGTACGGCGGACACCCGGAGTGGGGCGTCATAGTTGTACACGAAGTAACCGATGGCGAGCCCCATCACGGTGAAACAGGACCACTGGGTGAGACTCCAGTGGAAGATGGCGTACTCCACCGCGATGGGCATCGCCGCCCCGGATTTCGGTGGCGCGTCGTACAACGGTGGAACTTTCGCGAAGTGGCTCAGCGATTCGGCCGGACCCCAGAAGACGATTCCCGCCGCGAGTCCGGCGGAGTACATCATCGCGAAGTACGAGAGGTAGCTGTACTCCGGTTCTTCGTCACCCAACCTGAGTTTCCCCCACGGGCCGAAGATGAGGAACGCGAGGAAGAGCACGAAGGCCAACATCACCAAGAGGAAGAACCAGTTGAAGTACTCTTGAATCCAGTACCGTATCCCTTCGACGAAATCGTATGAGCCGTTCGGATTCAGAACGAACGCGACGACGAAAACCAGCGTGATAGCGGCACCGAACAAGAAAATCGTCGGTTCGATTTCGTCGAGGAACTCCGAGACGGCCCCCTGCTCGTCGGATTGGCTCATCTCACACCACCTCCGTTTCGTACGGACGGCGACGGCAGTTCGGGTCGTTCAACCCGTGTCTTCAGCGGCCGATTCGTCGGTCTGCACACGTTCCGGTTGCACGATTTGTATCTCATGAGTAGTGTATGGTGGCATTGCCCGTGGTGTGCTATGACACACTTTTTAGTCATCGTGGAAGGTACCCATAAATATTACGGATATTGCTACTAGCGGTTACAAAATACGTTTACAAAATTGCGCGGAGAACGTTAACTGTGTACGACAGTAACAGAACATATCATTGGTATGGTGTAACACAGCTGAGTGAAAAATAAATGATGAAAAAACATTCTGATTGGTAATCATTTCGACCCGAATCGCCCCGTAGTCCGGTTCGATTCCCGTGATTCGATCGAACGTCGGGGCGCGGTCCGTAACCCTTAATCATGGTCGTACACAAAATTCGTTTATGACCGATGGTTCGGACGAACAGGAGTCACGGGACGGACTCGCGTACTCCGCGGACCGGGACCGTGGCATCCTCACGCCGAGCGACAGGGAGTTCCTGATCGGACGGAAGTCCGACTACACGGAACACTCGAAGAAGCAGAAGCGGAACCGGATCCGCCGCCGCCTTCGCAACGCGATCCTCGATTTCACCATCCTCTTCGAACATCTCGAAGAACGGGACCGCGAAACGGTGTTCAACCCCGACGACGACGCGCGGGACGCCTACACGCAGGGAATCACCGACATGCTCGCGTTCCTCCATCTCGGGACGATGGGCTACTACACGCCGTTCAAGGACATGCTCGCACAGGGCGTCAATGAGGCCGAACAGGAACTGGCCGGGTCGGACTATCGCATGGTGACGGTGGACTTCAACGTCGAACCGGTGGGGCAAATCGACGTGGACGAGGTGATCGACAAACTCGAATTCGGCGACTTCGAGGAGATAACCGACGAGGAACTCCGCGCGTTCATCCGCCTCCTCACCGAATCCGAGGAGTTCTCGGCCACGTCCATGCGCTCGGAGATGAAAGAACAGATGAGCGCGTTCATCGAGAAGGTCAACGCCGCGACAGAGCAGCGCGACCAGCGCGTCGAAGAACTGAACGACTGATTTTACTCGGCTATCCGAGATACGCGACAGCGTCCATCTCCACCTCGACGTCGCCCGGAAGCCGTGCGACCTCGACGCAGACCCGCGCGGCGGCGTGTCGGCGAACCGTGCGCCGTACGCCTCGTTGACCGCGTCGTAGTCGTCGAGGTCCGTCAGGTAGACGGTCACCTTGACCACGTCGGAGAGGCCGTCGCCGCCCGCCTCCTCGACGACAGCGGCGATGTTGTCCAGCACTCGGTTCGTCTGGGTTCCCACGTCGCCCTCGACGTCGTCACCGGTTTCCGGATCGACGGGGCCGTAGCCGGAAACGTACAGCGTCTCCCCGGCGCGAACGCCCTGCGAGTACGGGTTGTCGTTGCGCGGTGCATCCTCCGTTACGATTCGATCAGTGTCACTCATTGTTTGGGTTCGAAAACGTGTGCATTTTGGTCCGAAAACGTGTCCCGGCGCTTCAGGCGACCTGTTGCTGTTCCTCGCTCGCGTGCTGGACCGCTTGGACGATGACGTCCATCGCGGTTTCGGCCAGTCCCTCGGTGAGGACGAGCGGCGGGAGGAGGCGGAGCACGTTTCCGTGCCGTCCGGCCTTCCAGACGAGAACGCCGTGTTCGTAGCAGTAGTCCTGAATCGCGTCCACGATGTCGCTGTCCGGGTTTCCGTCCGCGTCCACGAACTCCGTACCGACGAACAGCCCTTTGCCACGGACCTCGCCGATGACGTCGGTCTCCGTCGCCGCGTCCTGCAGTCGGCCGCGGATGTACTCGCCGAGGTCGCGTCCGTGCGCCAGCAGGTCGTGGTCCTGGATGTATTCGATGGCACGCGTCCCGGCGCGCATGGCCACGACGTGCCCGCGGTACGTGCCCGCGTGGTCGCCCGGCCCCCACGTGTCGAGGTCTTCGTGATAGATGGTCGCCGAGAGCGGGAAGCCGACGCCGCCGAGGGCTTTGGCCGTCGTCATCGCGTCCGGCGTGACGTCGTACCACTCGTTGGCCCACCACTGGCCGGTGCGGCCGAGACCGCACTGAATCTCGTCGAAGACGAGCACGACGTCGTTGTCGTCCGCAATCTCGCGCAGGCCACGGAGGAATCCCTCGGGTGGCGTGATGACGCCGCCCTCGCCTTGGATCGGTTCCACGAAGATTCCCGCCGGATTCGCCAACCCGCCGTACGGGTCTTCGAGGATCGCTCGAACCTCTTCGAGCGCGTGGTCCACCGCTTCCTGCGGCGTCTTGTCCTGTCCGAACGGATGCGGGTACGGCGCGTGGACGACGTCCGAGAGGAGCGGCGTGTAATCGCCTTTGAACCCCTTGTTTCCGGTGAGGCTCATCGCGCCGCTGGTCGCGCCGTGGTACGCCCCGCGGAAGGCGATGAGGCCGTCGCCGCCCGTGTTGTGCTTGGCGAGTTTTATCGCGGCCTCGATGGCGTCGCTGCCGGTCGGTCCGCCGAAGACCACCTTGCTGTTACCCTGAAGCCCCGCCGGGGCGATTTCGTCGAGTTTCTCGATGAGTTCGAGACGGGCCTCGCTCGGGAAATCGACGGTGTGAACGAGTTTGTCCGTCTGCTCGTGGACCGCTTCGAGCACGTACGGGTTCGAATGGCCGACGTTCAGCACGCCGATACCGGCGAACATGTCGATGAACGTGTTGCCGTCCGCGTCCCGAACCGTCGCACCCTTGCCCGATTCGAACGCGATGGGGATGTCGTTCGGATACGAAACCGCGCTGCTGTCGATCTCGTGCTGTTTGTCCAACAGTTCCCGGGTGTTCGGACCCGGAACGGTTCCGACGTCCGGTGCGTCCTCGAAATGGAGTTCGTCTATCGGTGGACTCGACGTCATACGCGATACCATGCGAAACAGTTATAAATAATTTGTCCACGATTATCATAGAAGCCATAAACAGAAATTGAAATTTTTGCCGTGGTTCATCGACCGAAACGGACCGTCCGCGCGATTATTCGACCCAAATCGTCTTCCGGTTGACGAACTCCTGAATGCCGATTTCGGAGAGTTCACGCCCGTATCCGGACTCCTTCACCCCGCCGAACGGGACGCGCGGGTCGGACTTCACGAGTTGGTTGACGTACACACAACCGGCATTGATTCGACCGGCGAGGCGGTCGCCGCGGTCCCGGTCCTGCGTCCAGATGCTCGCACCGAGTCCGAACTCCGTGTCGTTCGCCGTTTCGATGGCGTCCTCCTCGTCGGCGTCGCGCGATACACGGACGCGACGGGGCCGAACAGTTCCTCGGTGTCGGCGGGAGAGCCTTCCGGGATGTCGGTGAGGATGGTGGGTGGATAGAACGCGCCTTCCCTGTCGAGCGGTTCGCCGCCGATTTCCACCGTCGCACCGGCGTCCACGCTCACCTCGACCTGCTCGTGAAGTTCCTCCATCAGGTCCTCGCGCGCCTGCGGGCCGATGTCGGTGTCCTCGGACCATCGGGTCGCCGACGGTCAGCGCGTCGAACTCGTCCACGAGTCGGTCCACGAACTCGTCGTAGACGTCGTCGTGAACGATGAACCGCTTGGCCGCGATACAGGACTGGCCGCTGTTCTGGTTGCGCGCCCACGCCCCTGTCTCCGCGGCGTCGTCCAAATCCGCGTCTTCGAGCACGACGAACGGGTCGCTCCCGCCGAGTTCGAGGCACGGTCTTTTTCAGATGTTCACCGGCCGTCGAGGCGATGGCCCGACCCGCGGGACCGCTTCCGGTGAGGGTCGCGGCTTTCACCCTGTCGTCGGCCAGCAGGTCCTCGACGGACGAGGAGGGGAGGAGCAGGGATTGGAACACGCCCTCGGGGTAGCCCGCGTCGCGGAATATCTCCTCGATGGCCTTCGCGCACCCCGGCACGTTGGAGGCGTGCTTCAGGATACCGACGTTCCCGGCCGTGAGGTACGGGGCCGCGAACCGGAACACCTGCCAGAACGGGAAGTTCCACGGCATGACCGCCAGCACGACGCCAAGCGGTTCGTAGGACGTTTTGGCCGCGGACCCGGCGGGACTCGGGTGGTAGTCGTCCCCGAGGTACGCGTCCGCGTGCTCCGCGTAGTGGTTGCACAGCCATTCGCACTTCTCGATTTCCCCTCTGGCCTGCGAAATCGGCTTGCCCATCTCCCGAGTCATCAACTCGGCGTACTTCTCCGTGTTCTCGCCGAGGATGTCCGCGACGTTCGAAAGGAGCAACTCGCGTTCACGGAGCGGACGGGTCCGCCACGATTCGTAGGCGTCCATCGCGGTTTCGAGTCCTTCTTTCGCATCGCCGATATCGTCGTCTTCGTACGTTTCGATCCGGTCGCCGGTTGCGGGATTGATGACGTTCATGGTCTGTGTTCGTTGATGCCGTCAACGATTATCGTGTGTATGGTGGCATAAAAGTACTGCCGCCGGAAACCGGTTCATGGATTCGATCACCCAAAAATCAGTTCATCTGTTCGATCGCCCCAAAAGATCAGTTCGTCGGTTCGATCACCCTGCTACGTCCCGGGGGTGTATCGCAGGTCGGTGTCCGAGAATTCATCGCGCAACACCTTCTTGTCGAACTTTCCGGTGGCCGTCTTGGGAACGTCGCTGATGAAGACGACGTCGTCCGGAAGCCACCAACTGGGGTGTTCGGCTTCGAGGAACGCTCGCAACTCGTCGGCGGTGAGGTCGGCCCCGTCCCGGACGACGACGCAGGCCAGCGGGCGCTCCTGCCAGCGCTCGTGCGGCACGGCGATGACGGCCGCTTCGACCACGTCCTCGTGGGCCATCAACTCGTTTTCGAGGTCGATGCTGGAAATCCACTCGCCGCCGCTCTTGATGACGTCCTTCGTGCGGTCCACGATTTCGATGTAGCCCTCCGAATCGACGTTGGCGATGTCGCCGGTCTTCAACCAGTCTCCCTCGAAATCCACCTCGTTCGCGTCCGGGCGGTTGTAGTACTCGTCCACGACCGACGGCCCGCGGACGAACAATTCGCCGACCGACTGGCCGTCCCACGGCACCTCCTCGCCGTCGTCACCGACCACCTTCATCTCCAATCCCGGCGAGAGCAACCCCTGTTTTGCCCGAACTCCGTAGCGTTCCTCGTCGTTCAAATCCGTCATCGTGTCCTTCGGTCGGGAGACGCTCGCGATGCTCATCGTCTCGGTCATCCCCCACGCGTGCTCGATGGTCACGTCGTACTCCTCCTGATACCGCTGCATGACGCCCTTGGGTGCGGCGCTCCCGCCGACGACGATTCGGTCGAGGCTGGAGATGTCGGCCTCGTGCGTGTCGAGGTAGTCGAGCACGTCGATCCAAACGGTCGGAACGCCAGCCGTGAGCGTCACGCCTTCCGTCTCGATGAGGTTCACGAGGTCCTCCGTCGATGGCTCTGTCCCGGGATACACCGGTTTCGCGCCCGCATCGTCATCGTGTACGGGAACTCCCACGAGTTGACGTGGAACATCGGCACCACCGGCATCACCACGTCGCCCTCCTCGATGCCGATTGCCGCCGGGGTCAGCACCATCATGGCGTGGGCGTAGATCATCTCGTGGCTGTACTCCACGCCCTTCGGTTTCCCTGTGGTTCCCGACGTGTAGCACATTCCCGCCGGTTGGTCGCCCGAGAGGTCGGGCCACGCGAACTCGGTCGAGTCGTGGTCTTCGAGCAGTTCCTCGTACGAGTGGGCCGGAAGGTCGGTGTCCGGAATCTCGTCGGCCATGACGACGACTTCCTCGACGGAATCGAGGGAGTCCCACAGGCGCTCGACGGTTTCGAACGGGTCGCCGGGGTCCACGAGCAACACCTCGTCGGCGGCGTCGTTCAGGATGTATTCGACGTGGTCGTCCCCGAGCAGGACGTTGACGGTGTGTAGCTGTGCGCCCATGAGCGGAACGGCGTAGTACGCCTCGAAGTGACGGGAGTGGTTCCACCCGAACGTTCCCACTCGCGTCCCCGATTCGACGCCGAGCGCGTCCAACGCGCTAGCGAGTGCCCGTACTCGCTCGCCGAACTCGCGGTACGTGTAGCGGCGTGTTCCGTCGCGCGTGCGAGAGACGATTTCCTTCTCGGGAAACAGCTTCGTGGCCCGCCAGAAGAACGGGCGAATGGTCAGATCGAATGTCATGTGTTGTGAGCGCGAGGGTCGGTCGGTTCGTGATGAATCCGGAGTCGCCGACCGAATCGTCCGTCGAACCCAACGCACGCATCGATCAAAAATTATCGTGATGGTTTCGGCGGTCGCTCTGATCGTTTCGACGGTCGCCCGCGCGTTGCAACGCGCGGGTGACGAGTTGTTACTCCCGACTCTCCAGATGGAACTTCTGTACCTTTCCGGTCGTCGTGCGCGGCAGTTCGTCCACGAACTCGACCTCGCGCGGGTGTTTGTACGCCGCGAGTCGGTCGAGACAGAACTCCCGAACCGCTTCCGGCGTCGCGTCCGCATCCGGCGTGGGCACGACGAAGGCTTTGACCGTCTCGTTGCGGCGGTCGTCGGGAATTCCGACGACCGCCGCATCTTCGACGTCGGGGTGTTCGAAGAGCAATTCCTCGACTTCGCGCGGGTAGACGTTGTAGCCCGCCGTGTTGATCATGTGCTTCTTCCGGTCCACGATGAAGAAGAAGCCGTCCTCGTCCCAGTACCCGATGTCGCCGGTGTGGAACCACCGCTTTCCGTCCGCTTCGGTGAACGCCGCCGCGTTCGCCTCGGGGCGCTCGTAGTACTCCTTCATGACGTTCGGGCCGGAGACGACGAGTTCGCCGGTTATCTCGCCGAGGTTCACGCTCCCCTCCTCGACCGGACCGCGTTCGACCGGCGGGCGCTCTTCGAACTCGTCGTCCACGATTCGCGCCGAAACGCCGTCGAGCGGTTGGCCGATGCTGCCGGGACGCCGATTGCCGACGTGGTTCGCGTGCGTGACGGGACTGGTTTCCGTGAGTCCGTACCCTTCGTACAGTGCGACGTCGAACGCCTCCTCGAACGCCCGTCGAACTTCGTTCGGCAACGCGCTCCCGCCGGAGTTCGCGAACCTGATCGAGGAGAGGTCGTAATCGTCGTCCTCGGGCAAGTTCGCGAGGTCGTTGTACATCGCGGGAACAGCGTGACTCAGCGTCAGCATCTCCGATTCGATCAACAAGGCGGTCCGCTCGGCGTCCCACGTCGGTAGCGGATAGTAGCTTCCGCCGTCGAACAGCGTGGCGTTCATCGTCACCGTCATGCCGAAGATGTGGAACAGCGGGAGGACGCCGAGATGTTTGTCGTCCGGGCGGATTCCGTCGGGGATGGGGTTCGTCGCCGCGCGCGCGTCCCACGCGAGGTTGTGGTGCGTGAGCAGGACTCCCTTCGGCGTTCCGGTTGTCCCGGAGGTGTACGGTTGGACGGCCACGTCGTCGTCCGCGCGCTCGACGACCGGGAGCGTCCCGTCGCCGAGGAACTGTTCGAAGCGGACGACGTCGTTCCCTTCCGCACCCTCTCCGACCGTGACGACCGCTTCGACGTCGGTTTCCTCCCGGACCGCATCGACGTGTCGAACGAGGTCCGGAAGCGTGCACGACGACTTTCGCGCCGCTGTCGGCGAGGAGGTGGCGGAGTTCGCGGCGCTTGTACTGCGGGTTCATCGGAACGACCGCGCCGCCCGCCCGGAGCGTGCCGTGAAATGCGGTGACGAACTGCGGCAAGTTCGGAAGATAGATCGCAACCCGGTCGTCGCTCCCGATTCCGCGCTCGGCGAGCCCGGCCGCGAACTGCCCCGTTCGCGTCCAGAACGCCTCGTAGGAGGTTTCCCGCCCCTCGAAGACGATTGCCGGTGCGTCCCCGCGTTCGGCCGCCGCGTCCGCCACGTGCTGAACCAAATTCATGCGTTGTCCGTGCTACGTAGCGCCATCGCAAAAGCGTTTATCGATGGACGAGATTATCGCAACAAGAGTTATTCTCGTTATTCATACATAGGATTTTGATTATCATTGTCAAGGAAACGTGATTCCGAACGACCCGTCGTTCGGAATCATTCGGTCGTATCGAACCCGCAGTCCCTCGAATCGAGGACAGTATTATCACGAACGATGTGGTTGAATATAGCATGAGTCACGATCAGCGGCTCGATGCGTACCACTTCTACGAGGAGGAGTGGGACGACTACGACCACCTTCACGACGCCTTCGAGTGGGAAGTTCCCTCCGCGTTCAACATGGCCGAGTACGTCTGCGACAGAATAGGGCGGACGAGCGGGGCCGCGTCGCCCTCTTCGCCACGGACGGGGACGGGCGGGAGCGAACCTACACGTTTTGGGAACTCAGAAACCTGACGAACAAGCTTGCAAACTACCTCGCGGACCGCGGCGTCGGTCGCGGTGACCGGGTCGGCGTGAACGCGCCGCAGAAGCCCGAAACGCTCATCACCCACATCGCCGCGTGGAAGTTGGGGGCCGTCTCGATTCCGTTGAGTACGCTCTTTGGAATCGACGGCCTCTCGTATCGACTCGCCGACTCCGAATCGGTGGCCTGCGTCGTCGACGAATCGAACGTCGAGACCCTCCGGACCGTGCGCGACGACCTCGATACGCTCGAAACCGTCCTCACGGTCGATGTCGACGAGCCAGAGGACGACGAAACCGATATCTGGGACGCGATGGAGCGGCACTCGCGGGACCGCGATATCGTCGAAACGGACGCCGAGGACGACGCCATCATCATCTACACGAGCGGAACCACGGGTAATCCCAAAGGGGTCCTCCACGCCCATCGAATGCTCCTCGGCCACCTCCCGCTGTTCCTGACCTCGTTCTGTAACCTCGCGTCCAAGACGGACGTGGCGTGGACGCCCTCCGAGTGGGCGTGGGTCGCGTCGCTGTTCGACATCGTCTTCCCCGCGTTGTACTACGGCCGACCAATCGTCGCCTACGAAGGCGGGCCGTTCGACCCCGAAACGGCGTTTCGGACCATCGAGCGGTACGGCGTCTCGATCCTCTTCGCGCCGCCGACCGCGCTTCGGATGATGATGAACGTCGATAACCCCGCCGACCGGTACGACGTCGATTCGGTGCGCGTCATCCCGAGCGGCGGCGAGTCGCTCGGCCAGAGTATCGTCGATTGGGGAGAGACCACCTTCGACGGAGCGACCGTTCACGAGGCGTACGGACAGACGGAGGCGAACCTGACCATCGGCGACTGTACCGCCCTCACCGAGTTCCGCGAGGGGAAGATGGGCCTCGCCGGTCCCGGCCACGACGTCCGAATCGTGGACCCCGAGACGGCGGAACCGACGGTCGAGGACGGAGACGTGGGGGAAATCGCCGTTCGATACGACGGCGACCCCGTCTGTTTCAAGGAGTATCTGAACCGTCCCGAGAAAACCGAGCGGAAGGTTCGAAACGGCTGGCTTCTGACCGAGGACCTCGGAACGCGCGACGAGGACGGCTACATTACGTTCGTCTCGCGCACGGACGACGTCATCATCTCGTTCCTACCGAATCGGCCCGGAGGAGATAGAGGAGAGCCTCGCCGGTCACGAAAGCGTGGCCGATTCGGCCGTCGTCGGCGTTCCCGACGACGAACGGGGGGAGATACCGAAAGCGTTCGTCGTCCTCGCGAACGGGTACGACCCGGACGACGCGCTCGTTGACGAACTCCAATCGTACGTGAAAGAACGGCTGGCGAAGTACGAATATCCGCGCGAAATCCAGTTCCTCGACGAACTCCCGAAAACGACGACGGGTAAAATTCGACGGGCGGACCTCCGCGAAGCGGAGCCCTAATCCCAGTTGTACAGCGCGTCCACGAAGATACCGTGGACGTCCTCTTCCGTCACCGGACGGGGATTACAGCGGAGCAGTCGCGCCTGCGTGTCGACGGTCTGTTTCGCCAGCCAATCGACGTCGTCCTCGGTGATTCCGGCCAGTTCGTTGAGTCCGCTCGGCAGGACGTTCAGGTCGCGCTGAAGCTGAATGTACTCGGCTTTCAACTCGTCCGCGGCATCGCCGGGGGTCATTCCCGTGGTATCGACCCCGAACCGGCGGGCGAGCGCGGCGAAGCGTTTCGGGTCGCTCGCCGAGTTGTAGTCGATGGTACTCGCGGGGGTCAACACCCCGATGGTTTCGCCGTGGTAGGTGTGATACTTGTTTCCGACCGGATAGGCCATCGCGTGACAGAGGCTCGCGCCCGCCGTCAACCCCGCGATGGCACCGAAGAGCGCACCCTGTAGCATGTTCGCCCGAGCGTCGAGGTTGTCGCCGTTGTGAACTGCCTTTCGGACGTTGTTCGACAGGAGGTCGATGGCCTTCTCGGAGAACATCTCGGTGAGCGGCGTCCGTCCGGCGTAGACGGGACGTTCCGCCGGGTCGGTCGGCCGAAGGAGCGAGTCGAACTCGTGGGTGGTGTATCCCTCCATGGCGTGCCCGAGCGCGTCCATCGCCGTCTTCGCCGTCAACTCCGGCGGGAGCGTGGTCGTGAGCGTCGGGTCGAGCACCGCGGCGTCGGCGACGAACGTGGTTGCTGGAGATTCCCTCCTTGATCTCCTTTTCCTCCACCGAGAGGATGGAGACCGGCGAGATTTCCGCCCCGGTTCCCGCAGTCGTCGGCATCAGGACGAGCGGCGGACCGGATTCCGTGAGCGCCTCCCCTTCGCCGGTCGGGGCGGCAATGTAGTCCAGCGGACCGCCACCGTTGGCGATGACCGCGCGAGTCGTCTTCGCGGTGTCCATGCAACTGCCGCCCCCCAGACCGACGTAGAAGTCGTAGCCCTCCTCGCCTTTTTCGTCGCGGACGAACTTCAGACAGTCCTCGATATCCGAAACGGACGGTTCGCGGTTCGATTCGTCGTAGACATCGACGGCGAGTTCGGCGTCGTCGAGGTGCGTCTCGACGCGGTCCACGTGGCCGATGTCCGCGAGCGTTTCGTCGGTGATGATGAGACCGTGAGCGTCCTCGTCAATCCCCAAATCGCGCAACTGGAAGGCGAGTTCGTCCGTCGCGTCCCTGCCGAACCGGATCTGTGGCATCTGGATGTGCCAGACGGTTTCCGGCGAGAGTTCGTGGGACGGCGCGGAGACCGACCGCTCGTAACTCATCTCAGGACCACCCGCCTTTGATGGTTTCGTACTGGTCCGGGTCGTGGCCGTACACGACTTCGGCGTCGTGTTTGCGTTCTATCTCCTTGAGTTTCTGGAGGCTGTCGAACCAGTGGCGATGGCTCCAGAGCAGACCGGCACCCAGCGGCGTCCCGTTCTCGTAGTTTTCGGTCTGGTAGATTTCGTCGCCCGCGAACGCGACGGTCCCGTCGTTTTCGAGGTGGACGACCGTTCCCGTCAACCCCGGCGTGTGACCGGGGAGGTGGACGAATTCGACGTCCTCGAAGTGGGTCTCCCGGTCCTTGTGTATCACCTGCCAGTTGAGGTCGTGGTCGAAATCGCCGAGGATGTACGCGCCGCTTCCCTCGTCCGTCTTCGTGCTGTAGTAGGCGAACTTCAACTCCTTCTCGTGGACGAACACCGGCGTGTCCGTCCCGTCGAAGTGATGGAGACCACCCGCATGGTCGAGGTGCAGGTGCGTTTGGAACACGTAGTCGATGTCGTCGATGTCGTAACCGCGTCCCCGAGGTCGTCCCGAAGGTCGTGTTCGCGGACGTCGTGGGGATAGAACGCCTGTTTCAAGCCCTCCGGCCAGTGGCCGTCGAGCGCGTCCTCGTGTTGCCCGTATCCCAGAGGATGGTCCCCTCGGGGTGGTCGATGACGAGGTTGAACACCGGGATTTCGATGTAGTCGGTGTCCGGATTTGGCTCGTCGTGGCTTCCGAGCGTGTTCCCCTCGATGAGGTAGTTGAGGTCACATTCCAATCCCCCGCGGTCGATCACGTCGATGGTAGCTTCGACCATAGTTAATGATGAACGTCGTTAGGAAAGAGCGTATCTCTCGTTAACGGACATATTACATGTGCTATCAAACCACACGGATGGAAGTTCGACGGGGCGAGTTCCGGGCGTGTAGCAACCACGTCATGGAACTGGGCGTCGTCGGACGGCGTTTTCAACCCCATTTTCCGACCATCGGTAACAACACAGCGTAATTCTTCTGTGTTTGGTAACTGTTATCGGCAATGAGCGTCCGTCCGGTAAAACAATGTACGATACCGTCGCACAGAGGGTATGGACGTCCCTGTTACCCTGCGATCGGTCGAGGGCGGTAACGTCGCCCGGTTGTTCGAAGCGACCGCCGCCCGCCGCGGCGATGCCGTCGCCATCGAGATGGACGGTCGTAAGCTATCGTACGAATCGCTGAACGAGCGCGCGGCAGAGTTCGCGGGAGGACTGAGCGAGCGAGGGGTCGACCCCGGCGACCGCCTCCTGCTCTACCTGCCGAACTGCCCGGAGTACGTCGTCGTCCTCCTCGGCGCGTTTCGTGCTGGTGTCGTCGTTTCTCCCGTCAACCCGCAGTACAAGGCCCGAGAGCTCTCCTACCAACTCGAAGACACGGACGCCTCGGTCGCGGTGACGCACCCGGCCCTGCGCGAGGAACTCATCGATGCCTGTGCCGAAACCGGCCGCGACCCGACCATCGTCACCGTGGGGAGTGGCGACGACGAAACCGAATCCGTTCCGTTCGGCGACGTGACCGGCGAGCAACTCCTCATCGACCGCGATTCGGACGAGGTGGCGATGCAACCGTACACCTCCGGGACGACGGGCCGCCCGAAGGGCGTTCACATCACGCACTGCAACCTCCGAGCGCAGGGGTTCTCGGGGTTCACGTTCACCGAGAATTCCCCCGACGAGCAACGAGCGTTGGCCGTCCTGCCGCTCTATCACATCACCGGGTTCGTCCACTCGACGTGGCAATCGCTACTGCGGGGTGGAACCGTCCATCTTCGAAATCCGGGAGAGTGGGACGCCGAGGAGGCGATGAGAACCATCGAGGAGTTCGGTATCACGAGTTTCGTCGGCGTCTCCGCGATGTTCGTGGACATGGTCAACGACGAGTCCTTCGGCGACCACGACCTGACGAGCCTCGACACGGTAAACGAGGGCGGGGCGAAACTACCAGTTGCGGTTCAGGAGCGGTTCGAGGAGACCGCTGGCGTGGAACTGTCGGAGGGGTACGGACTGACCGAGACGACGGCGGCGACCCACACGAGCGTCGGAACCACGTTCGGCCCGAAACCCGGCACCATCGGGCAACCGCTACGGATCACCGACTGCAAAATCGTCGGACCCGACGGCGAGGAACTCCCGACCGGCGAGGAAGGGGAACTGCTCGTCCGCGGTCCGCAAGTGATGGCGGGGTACCACGAACGGCCGGACGCGACCGCCGAGGCGTTCACCGACGACGGCTACTTCCGGACGGGCGACATCGCCCGCCGGGACGCGGAGAACTACTACGAAATCAGGGACCGGAAGAAGCACATGATCAACACGGCGGGCTACAACGTCTATCCCAGCGAAGTGGAAGAACTCCTCTTCGAGCATCCGGCCGTCGCGGACGCCGCCGTCGTCGGGATACCCGACGACCGGCGCAACGAGACCGTCAAAGCCTTCGTCGTACCCACGCCGAATACGGATTCGAATCCGGACGCGGAGGTGACCCCCGACGACATCAAGGAGTACTGCCTGTCGAACCTGGCGGCGTACAAACACCCCCGCGACGTCGAGTTCGTGGACGAACTGCCGCGGACCGCGAGCGGCAAGGTTCAAAAGTTCAAACTCGTGAGCGAGGGCGAGAACGGAAACGGAAACGAGTAACGTCCGATCTCAGCGTCCCTCGAATTCGGGCGTCCGCCCCTCCAAGAACGCGGAAACGCCCTCCTCGTGGTCCCGCGTCTCGAACACGATTCCCTGTGCCGTCGCCTCGTCCACCATCGCGCGGTCGAGCGATTTGTCCGTTCCCTCCCGGAGCAGGCGTTTCGCGTGGCGGAACGCGACGGTCGGCCCGCCCGCGATTCGACCGACCAACTCCGCGACGCGCTCGTCGAACTCCTCGTCGGGGTAGACGTGGTTGAACAGACCGAGTTCATCGGCGCGGTCGGCGTCGAGCACTTCGCCCGTGTAGACGAGTTCCTTGGCGACGTTCTCGCCCACGATTCGCGGGAGCAGGTACGACGTTCCGGCGTCGATGCTGAGACCCACTTGGCGGAACAGGAACCCGATGCTCGCCGAGGTGCTCGCCAGTTGGATGTCACAGGCGATGGCGAGGTTCGCGCCCGCCCCGACCGCCGGGCCGTCGATTTTGGCGACCGTCGGGTACGAACAGGTGACGACCCGGGCCATCGTCTCGCTCGTCGTCCGTTCGAGCGTGGCGACGGCGTCGTCCAACGAACTGTCGCCTTCGAGTTGGGCCTGCATCGCCTTGATGTCGCCACCCGCCGAGAACGCACTGCCCTTCCCCTCCAGAATCACACAGCGACGTCGTCACGTTCTTCGAGCGCGACGAATCGGTCCCGGAGGGCGTCGGATATCTCCCGCGTGAGCGCGTTGCGTTCGTCGGGGCGGTTCAGCGTGAGCGTCGCGACGCCGTTATCGACGGTCAGCGAGACCGGATCGGTCATCGTGAACACCCGACGTGATTCGAATGCATACGACCATCATCTTCGTACTGTGGAATAAAACTTCGGAGGGATACTGAACGATGGTGTATTTATTCCCGGATTCCCCTTCCAACGATTTCGTATCGGCAAAGACTTACAACGGATGGTCACCGATTCCAAAGACGATGATACGCGTTTCTCGTGGGAAGCGACGGGGACGATGGTGGTGGACGACGGCGTGGACGGGAGGGTCGCCATGACCGAGCGGGACCCCTTTCAGTCGTTCGTCGACGACCACGGCTACCTCTCGTGGCTCGATCTCCGCGTCGAAACGGTCGAAGCGGGACACCTCGAAATGCGGGTGCCGTTCGACGAAAAACTCCTCAACCCGTTATGACGACGACGTCGTCCACGGCGGTATCGCGGCGACACTCGGCGAACCGCGAGCGGTTTCGCGCTTCGGACGACGTTGGACGACGCCGAGAGCGCCCGCCTCGTGACGACGGACCTCAACGTCTCGTACATCCGTCCGGCGGGCGACGACCTCCTCGCGGAAGCGAGGGTCGTCCGCTCCGGGGATTCGATGGGCGTCGTCCGCGTGACCGTGTGGACGCGCGGACCCGACGGGGAACGGACGGAAACGGCCGTCGGACGAACTTCGTACCGGATCTTTCGGTAATAGTCAGCGAGTCTTCGACCGAAGTCGCTCGATGATGCTGTCGGTCTTGTCCATCTTCTCGATGTCGGTGATCTCGTCGCCGACGGCTATCTCCCCGCCTTCGACTACGTCCGCACAGACCCCACCTCGTCCGGCCTTGAGCGCGCGGGCGACGCCGTCCTGCTCGTTCAGTTGCTCGACGTGCGCACAGGCGGCCGCGGCCGCGTTCCCTCCAATACCGCGTCACCGATCCGGAATCGGTGCTTGAGCAGGTCGTGGACATCGATCCCCTCCGTAACGATGTTGCGTCGGTGTTCCCCGGCGGTCAGATCGAGACCGAACTCCCGGTTGATTTCGTCTATCGCTTCCGACGCGATCAGCGTCACCTGACAGACGTCGTACGGCGAGTAGTAGCCGGTGCCGTTGAAATAACGGTCGTTCAGGAGCCCCCTGTCGGCGACAGCCTGTACGTCCGAAACCGACCGCATCGGCTCTGAGCCGTTCTCGGTGACGAAGAGCGCCGTGATGTGAGCCATACGCGACCTTGGTCATGGACGGGGATAATGACGACGGACGTGACGGTCGATACCGGTTCAGGCACCGTATACCGACGACGCAAGCACCGACTGGCAGGACGACAGCCACCACATAACAATGATCGAACCGGCCATTGGTTGGTATGCAGGTCGCACTGAATCAGGTCTCACGTGCCACACCGTTCGGCCGTTGGTTCGGCCGACGTGTCCGTCTGTCAGTAGTCATCCGTCGTACGCTCGCACGGTCGGCGCAACGCCGACCGTACTCGCGTTTTCGATGGAATCCCGGAGAACGGGTCGCTCGCTGGTAAGAGCACCATCGTCGGACGAAGGCTCTCGTCCGACCGATGGCGGCTATCCTCGATAGCCCCGGTGGTTCGAATCCACCCCCGTTCGTTCCTTTTCGAGATGTCGGATTCGGAAGTGACGTCGCCAGCGGTCAGGGGCGCTGGCGATAGATGAGGTTGCGTTGGATTCCGTTCGCTCCCTCGTAGATCACCGGAATCCGGACGTCACGATAGATCCGCGCGATTTTGCGGTCGGTGAGGACGGAGCGACCGCCGTGCAGTTGCATTCCCGTCTCGGCGCACTCGACGGCCGCCTCGGTCGAAGTCGTCTTGGCGAGGGCCGCCCAGTAACCCGGGTTCTCTCCGTTTTCTACCTTTTCAGCGGCGCGCCAGTTGAGCGCCCGTGCCCGCTCGAACTCGATGAGCATGTCCGAGAGGTCGTGCTGGACCGCCTGAAACTCGCTGACGTCCCGTCCGAACGCGTTGCGGTCGTGGACGAACTCCCACGACTCCTCGATGGCCGCCGCCGCCAAGCCCAAGGCGTGACCGCCGACGATGACCCGCCCGTGGTTGAAGAACTCGGCGAGCATGTAGAATCCCGTCCCTTCGGGGCCGACGAGGTTTTCCTCGGAAATCCGGCAGTCGTCGAACACGATGTGGCCCTGCTTCGACGCCCGGAAGCCCATCTTCTCGGGGATGTGCTCGGCGTCGTCGCCGTCCGTGTCCGTCGGCACGATGAACATCGAGTAGTTCGAGTAGCGGTCGTCCGAATCGCCGGTTTTCGCGTAAACGGTCACCCAGTCGGCTTCGACGGCGTTTCCGATCCAGTACTTCTCGCCGTTTATCACCCACTCGTCGCCATCTTTCTCGGCGCTCGTCGTCATCCCAGCCAAGTCGCTCCCCGTCTGCGGTTCGGAAACGGCGAGCCCCGTTATCGCCTCGCATTCGGCCACGGGGCGGAGGTACTCCTCCTTCTGCTCCTCGCTTCCGTACGATTCGACGATCTCACCGCCGAAACTCGCCAGTTGGAGCGTGAGCGCGATTCCGGCGTCCGCCCGGTAGAATTCCTCGGCGATGGCGAGCATCTGTCGAATATTCAACCCTCGCCCGCCGACTTCGGGGCCGAGGTCTTGGGCGACCAGTCCCGCCTCCTGTCCGGCTTCGAGGATGTCGAACGGGTAGTCGCCGCTCCGGAAGTACTCCTCGGCGTTGGGTTCGATGTACGCTTCGGCGAACTCCCGGGCGTCCGCTTTTATCTCACGGGCGTCCTCGGGAACGATGGACTCGTCCAGCAGTTCCATGGCTCACCTTCGGCTTCGAGTGCCAAAGGTACCGTTGCCGAGACTCTTTTCCGGCAGGACCGGTCCCCGGTCTAACCTGCTCGAACGGACCGCGGTCCGTGAGACGCTTTCCGAAGTCGATTCCCGTCGTCGCGACGGACGTCAGTGATCGGATTTCGGACACCATCAGCTGAGGGGTTCGGAACGAAAAAAGGCCAACTCGTCGGCGATTCGGGTCGGAGTTACCGACTACCGGCGGACGGCGATGGATCGTTCCCGCCGTTCAGAATGCGGTCGACCAGGTCGCCGAGGTCGGGTGCGCTTCGACCGTCCGATTCTTCCGACGGAAATTCTGTATCGGATACCATGCGATTGTACCTCCGGTTGACGTTCGTTCCTCCGGAAAGTTAATAGTTTGTCCAGCGAGGAAGCCGCCTCCGCCGCCGACCGGATGGATTGGATGGAATGGATGGAATGGATTGGATGAATGGATGAGGGGATGGAATGGATTGGACGGATTGGATGGCGGTTGGCCGCGTCAGCGACGTCAGTCCCCCTCGTCACCATCGGCGGGGCGGGCGGAAGTCCCACCGCCGCCGCCACCACCCCCGAGCAGCACGTCGTCGTCCTCCCGTATCGAGGCACCTTCCTGAACGAGCACGCGTCCTTTGAAACTGCTGAACTCCTTTATCATCCCGTACACGCCGACGAGTCCGACGATGGCGACCGGTCCGCCGGTGATGATGGCGGCCTGCTGGAGCGCGTTGGTTCCGCCGATGACGATGAGGACGGCGGCGACGAGTCCCTGAAGGACGCCCCAGATGAGGCGGTTGAGTTCCGAGGGGTGCTCCTCCCCGCCGGTGGTCAGCATGGCGATGCCGAGCGTCGAGGAGTCGGCCGACGTGACGAAGAACGTGATGACCAGCAGGAAGAACAGACCGGATAACAGGGCACCCGCCGGGAGCGCGCCGAACAACGGATACCCGGCGACGGCCTCGTTGTTGCCGTAGTTCGCGAGGACGCCGAGGATGTTCGCCCGGCCGAGTTGCTGCATCCGCATCGACATCCCGCCGATGACGAGGAACCACGGGACGGTCGCCAGCGTCGTCGCGACGACGCCGACGAACGTCACTTCGCGGATGGTTCGTCCGTACGAAATCCGCGCGAGGAAGATACCCGAGAAGGGGGCCCACGAAAACCACCACGCCCAGTAGAAGATGGTCCACGCCCCGACGAACGATGAACCGGTCGCCGCGCCGGTGAACAGGCTCATCTTGATGAACTGGTTGAGATACCGGCCGACGGACTGCGTCCCAAGATTGAGCACGAACGAGGCCATCCCGTTGTAGATGCCGATACAGAAGACCAACACCCCCAGCAGGACGAACACGATGACGTTCAACTGCGACAGGCGTTTGATACCCTTCTCGACGCCGCTGAGGACCGAGAGCGTGAACACCGTCGTCACGCCGATGATGACGAGAATGATGCCGAGGTCGCCGAGTTGGACGCCGAAGATATCGATCGGAAGCGCGGACGCCGCCTGCGACGGCGTCGCGCCGACCCGAACTGGTAGTCCATCCCCATCAGCAACTGCTGGCCGATGAACCCGAGCGACGTGGCGATGCCGCCCATCGTCCCGAACACCGCGATGAGGTCGACGACGCGCGCGAAGTAGCTGTCGTCTAGATTATCGACGCCGACGATGGGCGCGATGACCGTCGAGAACTTGAACGGCGCACCCTTCTTGTGTGCGTAGTAGCCGATGGGAACGCCGACGATGAGGTAGGCCGCCCACGCCGAGATTCCCCAGTGGAAGAACGTGTACTGAAGCGACCCCAACATACGCTGTTTCGCGGGGGCGTCCGCACCGGCGAGGGGCGTCCCGCTCCCGTAGTGGAAGATGGCCTCCGCCGGACCCCAGAAGACGATTCCGGCGGCGATTCCGGCGGAGAAGAACATCGCAAAATAGGAGAGGAAACTGTGTCTCGGTTCCGCGTCGGGCGGACCGAGTTTGATCTTTCCCCACGGGCCGAAGATGAGGAACGTCGTGAAGCCGACGAATATCAACATCGCCCAGAGGTAGAACCACGAGAAGTTGGACCACAGCCAGTGGTTGACCCCTTTCATTGCAGTTCCTGCTGCTTCCGGGCCGACGATTGCGACGTACAGAAGGAACGCAACCGCGGTCAGAATACCGAACCCGAACACCAGCGGATCGATCTCGTCTACGAACTCGCGTATGTAACCTTGTTGTTGGCTCATGTTGCTCCTACTCCTATCGGAGTGTGCAGGACGCCGTACTGCGTCGTTCGAGCGGTCGGCGACGATATCTTCGGTCCCCGGCAAATCGCGGTCCCCGCGACGGTGATTTCCGAACCGGTTGTATCACGATTATCAGATCGTGACCCGGGACGATGGACGAACGATGCGGATTCGACGGCGTGCGCGAATCCGTGCCCCGTCATACCATGACACAATACTACATGCGTTTCTCTTGAGAGTCGATAATAATAGCTCGTGTTTGTATACTGTGGTGTACTTAAGCACAGATGAAAATTTAACGGCCGTTTCGTTTTACCGTAATCCCGTTCCGGAAGGTTTCATTTAAAACCGTCAGATCCACAAAATCGGTGAGTAGCCGACGCACGGCGAGTAGCTGGCCACGAATGTCATATATCATACAGAATCAGGAGTTGATGTGGACGACCTCGTAGGAGTGGCCGCGTATCGAGCGGATGATGCTCCTCGCCTGTCCGGTACCGCTCGTTTCGACCTGGAAGACGAGATACGCCTCGCCGACGTCCAGTTCGGGGGCCGACCTATCGTGTCGGACGTTTCGGATGTTCGCCCCGTGGTCCGCAATGATGCCGGACAGTTCTCGCATCTCGCCGGGCCGGTCGTGAATGCGAACGCGAAGTCGGAGGAGTTGCTCGCGGTTCGTCAAGGCGTGGACCAGCACGGTCTGTAACATCGTCATATCGAGGTTTCCGCCGCAGAGCAACGGCATCACCGTCTCCCCTTTCACGTCGAGGTCCTCGCCCATGATGGCGGCAACGCTCGCCGCACCGGCACCTTCGACCACCTGCTTCGCCCGTTCGAGCAGGAAGAGGACTGCCCGCGCGATTTCGCTGTCGGTCACCGTGACGATTTCGTCCACGTGTCGGTCGATGAGCGAGAGCGTCAACTCGGAGATGCCGCCGGTGGCGATACCGTCCGCGATGGTGTCGACGGAGTCGAGGGTCTGCGGTATTCCCTTGTCCAGACTGCTCGGAACGGTCGCCGCGCCGGTGGCCTGCACGCCGACGATTCGCGTTTCGGGGGACAGTTCGGAAAACGCCGTCGCGATGCCGGAGATGAGACCGCCGCCGCCGATGGGGACGACGACGGTGTCCACGTCCGGGAGGTCCTCGTACATCTCGACGCCGAGCGTCCCCTGTCCGGCGATGATCGCCGGGTCGTCGTACGCGTGGATGAGTTCAGCGGAGCCGTCGGCGACGAGGTCCTCCGCGTGGTTCATCGCCTCGCGGAAGTCCCGGCCGACGAGTTCCACCTCGCCGCCGTAGCCCCTCGTCGCGTCGATCTTTGTCTGCGGGGCGGTCTTCGGCATCACGATGGTCGAATCGATGCCGAGTTCGGTCGCCGCCAGCGCCACGCCCTGCGCGTGATTTCCGGCGCTCGCCGCGACGACGCGGTCGACCTCCGTTCCCACCACGTCGCGTTCGATCTTGTTGTCGCCCCGCGCGTCTTGAACGATCCGGTCCACTGGAGGTGTTCCATCTTCAGGGATACCTCGCCGCCGGTTCGGTCGTCGAGGGACGTGCTTCGCTCGACGGGCGTTCGTTTCACGACCGACGGATCGTCGAGTCGGTCGATGGCCTGTTCGATAGCGGAAAACGGGAGTCGGTCCGACGTGTTGGTAGTCATTCGTGATTCGGGGGTCGTAGTATCGTCGTTCGGTCAGCGCAGTATCTTCTCCCGGTCGGGGTCGAACAGCGGTTCGTCCCGCACCGTCGCGGCGAATCGCTCGCCCTCGTACTCAACCGCGACCGACTGACCGGCGTCGGCGTACGCCGTCGGCAGGTAGGCGTAGGCGATTCCGGCGTCGATTGTGTAGCCGTAATCGGCGCGCGTCGTGTACCCCAACACCTCGTCGCCGTCGACGATGGGGTGGCCCGTGTCCACGACGACACCCGGTTCGTCAAGCGTGACGGGAACGAGTTTTCTGTCGATACCGGCGTCCGCCGCCTCGGCCAACGCCTCCTTCCCGACGAACTCCGTCTCCATGTCCACCGCGAACGAGAGGTTCGCCTCGTAGGGGTTGTACTCCGGCGATATGTCGGTCCCCCACAACCTGAACCCCTTCTCCATGCTCATCGAGTTGAGCGTCGCGTCACCCATCGCGAGGACGCCGTGTTCCTCGCCCGCCTCCCAGACGGTGTCCCACAACTGCGCGCCGTACTCCTGCGGAGCGTACAGTTCCCATCCGAGTTCGCCGACGAACGAAACCCGGAGCATCGTCACCGGAACGCCCCCGACGGACGTCTCCTGGCAGGAGAAGAACGGGAAGGCGTCGTGCGAGATGTCGGTTTCGACCACGTCTTCGAGCGTTTTTCGCGCCTTCGGTCCCCAGACGCCGAGACCGCACCGAGCGGAGGTCCGGTCCACGACCTCGACGGTGCGTCGTCGGGAGCGTGGTCTCGAATCCAACGACCCTGCGTCGTTCCGGAACTGCCGCCGCCGGTCAGAATGAGGAACCGGTCCTCACCGAGGCGGGAGACGGTCAGGTCGGCCAAAATGCCGCCGTCCTCGTTGAGCATCGTCGTGTAGCGAACCCGACCGGGAGAAACGTCGATGTCGTTCGAGAGCAGTCCCTGCAGGAACTGCTCCGCGCCGGAGCCGCGTACTTCGATGGCCGTGAAGGAGGTGAGGTCGTACAATCCCACCCTGTCGCGCACGGCCTGATGTTCTGCCCCGTGGGCCTTCGACCAGTTCTTCCCGAGCCAATCGGGTCTGTCGGGAACGTCGTACTCGGAGAGCAGCGTCTCGTTCTCCTCGTACCACTGCGGCGACTCCCAGCCGTCGCTGTCGTAGAACTCCGCGCCGAGTTCCCGCTGGCGCGGATAGTACGGACTCCGTCGCAGTCCGCGTCGCGTCTCCGGCTGATTGCGGGGATGGGTCAGTTGGTAGACCTCGCGGTACTGCTGTGCCGCCCGGTCGTGGACGAACCCGTCGGACCCGTGATGTTCCTGAAATCGGTCGATGGACGCGCCGGTCACGTCCTCGCGCTCGCCGTCGAGTCGTGGCGTACCGTTTTCCATCCACTCGGCGACGATGTTCCCGACGCCGCCCGATTGGGTGACCCAGACGGCGAGCGCCCACCACAACCCGTCGATGTCCTCCGTTTCGCCCAAGATGGGCATTCCGTCGGTGGTGAAACAGAACATCCCGTTCATCTGGGTTTCCCAGTCACAGTCCTCGAACGCCGGAATCAGTTCGCTCGCGGCGTCGGCCGCTGTCTGCTCGTGGTCGGGATGCGTGTTCTCGACGAAGTGTTCGGCCGTGAACTCCCGGAGCGAGGGATATTTCAGGCCGAGGTCGTCCAGTTGCTCTGGGCCGTAGATGTCCTCGGGTTCGACGAGCAGGGGTTCGTGGTTGTACGATCCGACGCCGTAGGAGTCGCCGTGCTGGCGGAAGTACAGCGAACGGTCCTGGTGGCGGAGGATGGGCTGTTCGATTTCCCGGTCGGCACCGGCCAGTTCGTCGATGGCGTCCGAGACGAGGTACTGGTGAGCGCACGGTTTGAGTGGAATATCGATATCGACCATCTCGCCGAACAGCGGCCCCCAGATGTTCGTCGCTAGGAGCACCTCTTCGGCTTCGATACGACCGTGTTCGGTGACGACGGCGTCTATCTCGCCGTCCTCGACGTCGAGGTCGGTGACCTGCGCGTTCCCGTAGAACTCGGCCCCGCGTTCGCGCGCCAGGTTCGCCATCGTCTCCGAAACGTCGACGGCGTGGGCCTTGCCGTCCGACGGGACGTAGTAACCGCCGTGGATGGCGTCCGCGTTCACCTGCGGGACGCGCTCCTCGACCGCCGACGGCGACAACAGTTCACCGTCCTCGACGCCGAACGAGCGGCCCCACTCGCGCTTTCGCTTCAGGAACTCCCATCGATCCTCCGTGTAGGCGACTTCGATGCCGCCGCACGTCCGAAATCCGTCGAGGTCCTCGTACAGGGTCCGCGTGTACTGGGCCATCTTCGACATCAGCTTGTTACCGGCCGTCTGAAACACCAAGCCCGGTGCGTGGGACGTCGATCCGCCCGTCTCGAACAACGGTCCCTGATCGACGACGACGACGTCCTCGCGGCCCAGTTCCGTCAAGTGATACGCCGCGCTACAGCCGACACAACCGGCACCCACGACGAGTGTCCCGACTTCGTCGGGGAGTGTGCTATTTGCACTCATTTGTCACATGAACGTCCGTCGGACCGGGTGAAAAGGGTCAATGTGAGATAAGACAGGTATTGAAAATAGGGACCCGATTCGAGGCTCACGAGCGGGACGCCGTCGTCCGAATCGGTCGACTCGAATCGTCGTTCGAACCGTTCGACTCGAATCTACTCTCGAAACGGGTCGATTCGATCCCTCACTCGAACCGATCCAACTCGAACATCCCGATGGGATGGTCGGTCTCCCCCTCGGCGGCGAGGTCGGCGAGGATTTCGCCGACGACGCTCGAAAACTTGAATCCGTGGCCGGAGAACCCGGCCGCGACCGCGACCTGTGGATGGTTCGGAAGCGTGTCGAGGATGAAGTGTTCGTCCGGCGAGTTGGTGAACATGCACGTCGCCAACCGCATGGTCTGGCCCGCGGCTTTCGGGAAGTACTTCTCGGTGAAATCGCGGAGGAGTCGTTCGTCCGCCGGTCCCGGTTCCGTGTTCCAGTCGTCGGGGTCCACCTGTTCGTCGAAGTGGTGATATTTGCCGAGTTTGAACCCGGGCACGCTGTATATCGGGAGGCCGTAGAACCGCCCTTCCGGGGCGCTGATATTCCACACCGGGAACGAGTCGGGTTCGAACAGCGACGGGGTTTCGGGTTGGAACCACGCGAGGACCTGCCGTTCGGGGACGGCGAGTCCGTCCAGCGCGTCGGCGAGTTTGTAGTTCCACGCACCGGCAGCGAGCACGAGGCTATCGGCCTCGTACGACCGGCCGACGTCTCGACTCGCACGCCGCCGTCCGGGGTTTCGGTCCAGTCGAGGACGCGTTGGCGGGCGCGAATATCCGCTCCTTCCTCCTGTGCGGCCTCGACGTGTCCAATGATCGATTCCTCCGGGACGACGAACCCGCCGTCGGATTGGTACAGCGCCTTGTAGTCGTCCGGAAGTCGATAGCCGGGAAAGCGGTCGGCCAGTTCCGCGCCGGTGAGGATTTCGTGCGGAATGTCGTGTTCCTCGCAGGAGCGTAGCGACCCCTCGAAGACGACGTTCCCCTCGGGGGCGGCGTCGATGGAACCGGTTCGGTGGATGACCGGTCGTCCCGTCCGGTCGGCCAACTCGTCCCACAGTTCGTAGGCACGCTCGATGAGCGGGATGTACGACGGATGTTCGTAGTACGCACGCCGGATTATTCGCGTGATGCCGTGCGAGGAACCCTGTGTGTGCGGGATGTCGAACCGTTCCAATCCGAGGACGTCGAGGCCGCGCCGCGCCAGGTGGTACGTCGCGGCGCTCCCCATTCCACCGACGCCGATGACGATGACGTCCCGTCGGTTGTTACTGTCACTCATACTCGTCCCCGTAGTTTCGAATCGACCGTCTTCACGTTTTCCCCGCGAAAATCGGATGAACCCGCGTTCGTCCCCGCTCGAACGATCCGTCTCGAAACCGGGGGCACTTGAATGGGGGAGCTATCTGTGGTTCATATTTATACCCCCAGATAGTGACAAGTTGTCACATGACACGATGGAACGACGGGACCGACCGGGTCGAAGCGGTCAGTCCCGACATCACCGACGAAACGAACGCCCTCCCCGCGGAGTACTTCACCAGCCCGGACGTGTTCGAAATGGAGAAGGAAAAGGTGTTCTCGCGCTACTGGGTGTACGCGGGCCACGCCAACTGCATCCCCGAGTCCGGGGAGTTCTTCACCCGGAACGTCGGCGACAAGGAGATAATCGTCCTCCGGGACGACGAGGGCGACGTTCGGGCGTTCTACAACGTCTGTGCCCATCGAGGGTCGAAAATCGTCGACGATACGCCGATGAGCGACCCCGGTCACGTGAATCGGATCCAGTGTCCGTACCACCTCTGGACGTACGACCTGGACGGGGACCTCGCGACGACGCCGAAGAGCTTCGAGGAGGCGAGCCTCAACCCGGACTTGGAGGACGACGACGTGTCGGAACTCGATGCCGGGAAAAACAGTTTGATGGAGGTTTCGACCGACCGAATCGGCCCGCTGGTGTTCGTCAACTTCGACACCGACCCGATACCGCTCTCCGAACAGGCCGGGAAGATGCAAACGGAACTCGAAGCGCTCCCGCTGGACGAGTACGAACACGCCGCGCGGTTCGTCTCGGAGGTCGAATGCAACTGGAAGACGTTCGGCGGGAACTACTCCGAGTGCGACCACTGCCAGGCCAACCATCAGGATTGGATCAAGGGAATTCAACTCGACGAGTCGGAGTTGGAGGTGAACGATTACCACTGGGTGCTCCACTATACCCACGAGGAAGACGTCGAGGACGAACTCCGAATTCACGACGAGCACGAGGCGAAGTTCTACTACATGTGGCCGAACTTCACGGTGAACATGTACGGCACCGCGGACGGCTACGGGACGTACATCATCGACCCCATCGACGAGCAACGGTTCCAACTCGTCGCCGACTACTTCTTCAGGGATGCGGAGATGAGCAACGAGGAACTGGAGTTCGTTCGAACGAGCCGCCAACTGCAGGAGGAGGATTTCGAGTTGGTCGAGCGTCAGTACCAGGGGCTGAAGTCGGGAGCGCTCGCACAGGCCCAACTCGGACCGAACGAGCACACGCTCCACAAGTTCCACCGA
Source organism: Haladaptatus sp. R4 (assembly GCF_001625445.1). Taxonomy (NCBI): domain Archaea; kingdom Methanobacteriati; phylum Methanobacteriota; class Halobacteria; order Halobacteriales; family Haladaptataceae; genus Haladaptatus; species Haladaptatus sp. R4. The sequence continues at coordinate 35,618 of NZ_LWHG01000034.1, forward strand.
CTGGCCCAAGAGGCCTACAACGCCTGAACCGACGATGAGCGAACAGGAACCAGCGCCGTTCGTCGCCGGTTGTCCCGACTGCGGGGAGCGAAAGGAGGCGGGAACGCCCAACGAGGTGATCGAGTTCTACAGACGCCACCGTGCGCTCACGGGGCACGACGTCGAGTGGGAGTACGCCGACTACGGGTCGGCCGGAGAACCACCCGACGACGCGGACCTCAAATCCGTGGTCCTCGAACTCGGCGAGCGCTTCGAGGACGGCGTCCCGCTCGGTCTCGTGACGGCGGCGATGGGCGAGCGGGGTCGAACCGTCGGCGAGACGTTGGACGAACTCCGCGAACTGCGGATGACGGGTCACGTCTGGGAACCGAAGGACGACCACGTCAGCGCGTTCTAAACGGGGGGCCGCGGTCGGACGACCGCGTTTTCTGCCGGGAGACGGGGAGGGCTACCGTCTCTTCGAAGACCGGATGGTGGCTATCGCGTGCGATTCCGACCGTGGCGTGCGATTCCGACCGTGGTACCGAACGTTTCATTCGGAACGTGGTATCGAACCTTTCATTCCGATTGTGGTACCGAATGTTTAACACGCATGCCGACGAGGGTCGGATGTCGAGGGAATCACCGGAAATAGCTATGTCGTTCATCTCGCACGTCACGGTTCACCATCCGGACCTCGCGCTGGCACCCACGATAGCGGCGGTACCGAACGTCGCCATCAAGGTCGTTCCGACGACGGGGACGGACCCGGATACGGGACTGTTCTTCTTCCTCGTCGAAACCGAGGACGGTGATTTCGGCCCATTCGAGGACGCGCTACGGGACGATTCGACGGTGAAGAAGTCCGAGATGGTGGCGAACCACGGCGACACCCGAATCTACCGGCTCTGCTACACGCCGGGCACGAAACTGCTCACGCCGAAGACGACCAAGGTCGGCGGCCTGATGCTCGAAGCGAGGTCGGTGCGGCAGGGATGGCTCCTCCGTCTCCAACTCCCCGACCGAAAGTCGCTGTCACAGCTATGGGATTACTGTCGAGAGGAGGACATCTCGTTCGAATTGGACCGGATGTATCAACAGGAGGGCCTGACCGCCGACGGGGAATCCCTGACCGATGCACAGCGAACGGCCCTGTTGACGGCGTTCGAGGCGGGCTATTTCGAGGAACCGCGCCAGACCTCACACGAAGCCCTCGCCGAGCAGTTGGGAATCTCGTCGACGGCGGTCGGCGGGCGGATCAGACGCGGAACGTCGCGTCTCATCGAAACGACGCTCGTGCCGGACGAATAGACGGAGCGGTAGCAACGCCAAGACGGAGCGGTGGAAATGCAACGTCCGTGGAAACTGGACGAAGGATTGTGAAGACGGACGCCGAACCGTCGGCCCTCAGGGACGGTCGGCGTCACTGCCGTCGGAGAGAGTCCGGTCCGCCCAGCGCTCGATGTCTTCCGCGATTTCCTTCCAGCCGTCTCCGACCATGAGTAGGTGGGACCGCCCGACGAACTCGTGGAGGTCCGTGACCGCCCGACTGCGACCGTACTTTCGATTGATCGAACGGGAGAGCGACGGCGGCGACGTGTGGTCTCGCTCACCGGCGACGAGCAGGAGTGGTGGTCGGTCGTCGTTTCCGTAATCGACGGTGTTCGCCGCGTTGGGCGTGAGACTCGACGTTCCCGCTTGGAAGAAGATACGGCCGGTTTCCGGCACCGCGTATCGGTCGTAGGCGGCGCGCGCATCGTCGTCCGGCCACGTGTTGACGAACGCGTATTTGAACTGTTCGAAGGACAATTCCACGGTGCGGTTACGGTTCGCGGGGTTGGAGAGTACCGGCCACGCCGTCCGGAGCGAGGACAGCGGAAGTCGAACCCCCTTCGGCGGGGCGGTGTCGATGGCCACCCCTGCCGCGCCGAATCCCCGATCCAACAACAGTTGAACGATCAGCGCGCCGAACGAGTGGCCGACCAGGACCGGTTGTTCCGGGAGGTCTCGAATCACGTCGGCGTAGTGATCTACGATTTCCTGAAGGGTGAGACCGTCTATCGGCGACGGGTCGGCACGAATTTCCTCGACGGGGCGGTCGTGTCCCGGCCACGCCGGGACGATTACTTCGTGACCACGTTCGGAGAGGTACTCCTCGAAACCCTCCCAACTGCGGGGCGTCAGCCACGCACCGTGAATCAGGACGAACGTGGTCATGGGATTTCACTACCGACCGCCCCACAATCGCCGCCGAGGAGTCGGTTCACCGATACCTGACGGAGGATACCGGATACCGGACGTACGGTGTTTGCCATGGGGTTCATCGCCCGTTCGTACGCTCGCCAGCGCCGTAACGTCGTCTGTCGTATCGACGGATAGTTGCGGAGGTTGCGGTATTCCAGGGTACTATCGTCGAGAACAGACGAGGGAGCTACCTGACCAATAGTACGAGTCACCGAGTCAATAGTACTGTGGAACGGCGTGTGAAAAATAGCCGATGCCACGACGGCCACATCATTCACAAGCGCGCTGGAACATGGACCGGTATGGACGAACTACCGCCGATCGGATTGGGAACGTACAAGAACACCGACCCTGAGGAGTGTGCGGACATCGTGGCGGCCGCACTGGAACTCGGTTATCATCACGTCGATACCGCACGTGCCTACGACAACGAGGAGTACGTCGGCGACGGTATCGAGCAAGCCGACGTGGACCGCGGGGACGTGTTTCTGGCGACGAAGGTGTGGGACGACATGCTCGCGCACGACGACGTGCTCGCCGGCGCGGCGGCGAGCCTCGACGACCTCGGCGTGGACGCGATCGATCTGTTGTACGTCCACTGGCCGCGGGACACCTACGACGCGGAGGGAACGCTCCCCGCGTTCGACGAGTTGCGCGAGGAGGGGAAAATCGAGCACGTCGGCCTGAGCAACTTCACGCCGGAGCAACTGGACGAGGCGCGTTCGATCCTCGACGCGCCGATAGTCGCCCATCAGGTCGAGATGCACCCGCTGCTCCAGCAGGAGGAACTGCAGGAGTACGCGCGAGAGGACGACCACTGGCTCGTCGCCTACGCGCCGGTCGCGCGCGGTGAAGTCGCGGAGGTGGACGAGATTCTGGAGGTCGCCGAGCGACACGACGCGACCCCGTATCAGGTGTCGCTGGCGTGGCTCGCCGCGAAGGAGAACGTCGCCGCCATCCCGAAGACGTCGAGCAAGGAGCACCTCCGGGACAACCTCGCGGCGCGCGAGTTGGAACTGAGCGAGGAGGACATCGCCACCATCGACGGCATCGAGCACGAGGAGCGGTTCATCGATCCGGACGACGCGCCGTGGAATCAGTGAACGCCGTCCGATAGGTCGTCGGAACTCCGTTCTGCGACGAGGACGCCCACTTGATCGTGAACGCGTTCGACCGCCGTCACCGCGAATCCGGCATCGGTCAGCGCGTCCACGAGCACGCCGACGGTCGCCGCATCGACCCCGTGCCCGTACAACGGCTCATCGGGATCGGAATCGCCGAAAAACATCGCATCGCCGAGGACGAAACGGCGAGGGTCGAGGTCGGCGACGGCGTCGATGGCCGCCAGTTTCTCCTCGTCGGGTAGGTGGTGCAAGGCGAAGTTCGAGACGACGATATCTAGTCTGCCGTCGTACTGCGGGTCGAGAAACTCTCCGTAGCCGAACTCCACGTTCTCGATACCGCTGTCGGCCGCCTTCGTGCGAGCCTGTTCCAGCATTCCTTCGCTGATGTCGCGACCGACGACGCGTCCGGCATCCGCGGCGAGCGCGAGCGCGAGCAGGCCCGTTCCGGTTCCGAGGTCGAGCACCACGTCGTCGGAACGCGGGTCGGCGTGGTCGATGACCAGCGTGGCACACGCCCGGTACTCTTCGCCGACCTGACTCTCGTCGTAATCCGCGGCGATTCGAGAGAACCGGTCCGCGAGTTCTTCGAGTCGTTCGTTCACGGTTCCCATCCCTCCTCGAACGCTTCGCGTGAGAGTTCCATGTTGACCGTGGCACCGACCTCCGACCCGTCCGCGACGGCACTCGGGACCGAGAGGCTGGAACCGCTCGCGGCGTCACCCGCGACGAAAAGACCCTCGACCGACGTCAAACCGGCACCGTGCTGTGACCGCGTCACTTCGACGAGGCCCATTTCGTTCACCGGGAGGCCGAGTTGTTCGGCGAACTCGCCGTGCTGTTCCATCGGCGGTGGGTAAAAGAGGGCGCGGCGGGACACCTCGCGTCCGTCCGCGAGCGAGACGCTTTCGAGCCCCGCATCACCGCCGAGCGCGGTGATCGGATCGTCCACTATTTCGACCCCGCGTTCGACGAACTGTGACCGGGTTTCCGCGTCGAAAACGTCGTTCCCGTCGGTGAACACGACGAGGTCGTCGCTCAGGTTGTGGATGAGCTTCGCGTATTCGAGCATTTCCGGGGCATGGACCACGACCCCGGAGCGGTTCGTCGCGGACCTCGTACCCGTGACAGTACGGACAGTGGTACACCCCGTCGGCCCACAGTTCTTCGAATCCGTCGATGTCGGGAAACACGTCGATGACACCGGTCGCGAGAACGAGTTTTCGGCTCGTGTACGTCTCGCCGTCATCGAGTGTGCTGATGAATTCGTTTTCGTCTTTCTCGACCGCCGTCACCCGCGAATCGTGGAACTCGGCCCCGTATTCGGCTACTTCTTCGCGACCGAGACGACGGAGTTCCGTCGGCGCGATACCGTCCCGCGTCAGGTACCCGTGAGCTTCGTCCGCCGGACCGTTGCGCGGTTCGTCGTCGTCACAGACCAGGACGCTGCGGAGCGAGCGACCTAACTGGAGAGCGGCGCTCAAACCTGCTGGCCCGCCACCGATGACGAGGACGTCGTAATCCGGTTCGCCGCGAGTTGTTTGCATAGTTAGTGCAATCAGGATTGGAAGGTATAAGGATTGTGCAAGCGGCGGTCTCAACCGAGCATCATCACCAGAGTCACTCTATTCGCCGAATATGGGGATTCTATCCGACAAAGACCACAGCAGACGATCTCTTTTGTTTCGCAGGGATGTCGATACCTGTCGTCTTTCGATCCGAACCGCAACAAATGTTTGCAGTGAATGTGCAACCTTTATCGGGTAGTAACACCGAACAGAGACAACGATGACGGATGCCATACTGGAACAGAACCGAACCGAGCGGGAGTGCGAGGATCTGCTCGAAGGAATGCTCGGATTGAACGAACTCGATAGGGGCGTGTTCAGACTGCTGATCGAGAGTCCCGAACCGCTCACCGTGGACGCGGTGGCGGAGTTCATCGACCGGGAACGGACGACGGCGTACCGTTCGGTCAAACGCCTTCAGGAAACCGGGCTCGTCGAGAAAGAACAGGAAAACTGCGATTGCGGCGGCTACCACCACGTGTATCGAATCACCGACCCGGACGAAATCGCGGACGGATTCCAACGAATGCTCAACGACTGGTATGCCGAGACGGGACAGTTGATTCAGGAGTTCCGAGAGACGTACGGGGAGAACCGTCCTCCGGAAATCGATCCGTAAATCGTCGTTCCAGTCGCCGTAACGGTAAAAATGGAAACGAGAAAAACCGACCCGATCTACTGTCTCCTGACTGGTGCGCGCCGGTTACGGAAACAGCCGTGCTCGAAGTCGCGGGTCCGAATCCGTCGAACCGCTCGTTTTCGCGTCCGTCACCTCGTGTTGCGGCGAACCGTAGACGGACCGTTCGTCGTCGTCCCGCTGCAGATCGTGTTGTGGATATCCGTACAGATACTGTTTCATTTGTTGACCATCCGAACTTCTTTCTTCGATAATACCCTCCATTCGTACGACTATAATCCTTTCCACAGAGGCAGATACAACGTGGTTGCAGCGGCAAGTCAACTAAGTAGCGGGTAGCGGAGCGGACGGCTTCGAGCGCGGCGGTTTCCATGGGTCCGACAGTCACCCACGAACAAGAGCTTTGAAGCACGCGGGTCGATGTCAACCCGAGATGAATGCAGACGACGCGGAGGCGACGGTACGGGAGTACTACGAGGCGCTTCGTGAGGGAGAACCGTTACCGCCGTTTTTCGCGGCGGACGAGTCGCTGGTCAAGTTCGGAATCTCGGAACGACTCGTCGGGTACGAGGCCGTCGCTGAAGGATTACGCGATCAGACCCGCGAATCGGAGGACTGGACGGTGACGAGCAGCGACCTGCGTGTGACCGAACGCGACCGCCACGCGTGGTTCAGCGACGACGTTCACATGGCGTGGACCGATATCGACACCGACACCGAAACCGGAACGCGCCGCGAGTTCGACACGCGCTGGAGCGGCACGCTGGAGGAACGTGACGGGGAATGGCTGTTCGTCGGGATGCACGTGAGCGCCCCGCAACAGCTCTGATACCCGAAAACTTCGACTCTCAATTATTCGACGGAGATGACGACCTTCCCGCGATGCTCCCCCTGATCCACGTAGCGGTAGCGCCTCGCGGACGTCGTCGAAGTCGAAGACGCGGTCAATGACGGGGTGCATCTCCTCGACCGCCATCGCGTCGGTCATCCGGTCGAACATCGCGCGGCTTCCGACGCCCATCACGCCCTCGACGTCGAGCGATTTGTGCATGATCGGGGCGGGATCGACGCGTCCTTGCTGCCCGGCGAGAACGCCAATGAGATGGACGTGGCCGCCGACGGCCGCCGCTTCGAGCGACTTCCCGAGCGTCCCGGGACCGCCGACTTCGACGACGTGATCCGCGCCGCCGATTCGCTCTCGGACGACTTCTCCCCACTCGGGGGTCGATTCGTAGTTTATCGTCTCGTTCGCCCCACGTTCGCGGGTCGCTTCGAGTTTTTCAGTCGCTCGACGACGTGACGACCGTGCGCGCGCCGTGCATCGCGGCGAACTGGAGCGCGAAGGTCGAGACGCCGCCCGTTCCGAGCGCGAGAACCGTTTCCCCGGCGCGGAGATTCCCGTCCTCGACGAGCGCACGCCACGCCGTCAGTCCCGCACAGGAGAGCGTTGCGCCCTCCTCGTAGGAGAGGTAGTCGGGGAGGACTGCGAGGCTCTCGGCCGGGAACGTCACGTACTCCGCCAGCGCCCCGTCAGTTGAACCGCCCGTCGTTCGCGCTAGCTTCTCCGGCGTTCCCGTCCCCTCGATCCAATCGGGAGCGAACGGCGTTGCGACGCGGGTTCCCGCCGAAATCCGTTCGACATCGTCTCCGACTTCCACGACTTCACCGGCCCCGTCGGACAGCGGAATCACCGGAGGCTCCGCTCCGGGATAAACGAGGTCGGCGTTCGCGATGGCCAAATCGCGGTAGTTCAGCGAGCACGCGTGGATGCGAACCAGCGCCTCGTCGGCGTCGGGACTCGGCTTTGACCGCTCGGCCTGTACTACCCCGTCGTACTCGGAATCCGTCCGTTGGACTTCGTAGGCTCGCATTTTCGTCGGGAGTTCGACCCCCGAGCGTTTCGTTCCTGCGTTCGCCCACAGTTTGACCGCTTTTCGCGTCATCCTCGATACGGCGCGTCGGGGCGACGAGAGCCGATTCAGAGTTCGAGAATCTCGACTGGATTGCCGTCCGGGTCGCGGATGAAGAGGATTTTCGTGCCGCTGCCGGTCGTCTGCGGTTCGCTGATGGCTTCGACATCGTCGGGGAGCGATTCGTACACGGCATCGAGGTCGTCGGTTTCTATCCCGAGGTGTTTCGCCCCGGTGTCGTACACCGCCGCGCCGCGAACGTCGTTTTCGCCGTCGCCGTCGTCGCCATCGTTGGCTTCGTATTCGATGAGTTCGACGCGGCCGGTTCCGCCGTCGAGTTGGGCGAAGTGGCCCGTCAGTTCGTCGCCGCCGACGGCCGTCGAAAGTGCGTCGTCGGAGAGGGAGTACCGGTCGATGACGTCGAACCCGAGGACGTCGCTGTAAAATTCGACTGCACGATCGAGGTCGGTTACCGAGACACCGTGGTGGTGGAGACTCAACTGGCTCATGGTTTCATCTCGTTCTCCCCGAGTAAAACGCTTCGTCTCGCGGCGTCGTCTGTCGGTACCGAGGGCCGAATACGAGGATGATGATCGGTATCGAGACGAGGATGATGACAGGTATCGGCACGATGCCGCCTTCGTCTACCTGGTGCCGAGAAATCGTCCGGCGACGGGGCCGGACGATTCGGCACGATGGGTCGGGGAGAGATGATGTGGTAAGCCACGTGACGTTCAGATAGCCGGTAGCGAGCGTCGCTTGTGGGCGTATCGTGCCGAGGTGTTTGCCTCTGTCCGAATCGACAGTGGGTGGTGGCATCCCGACCCGTTTCGATCCACGGATGGTTCGATAAAAGGAATTCTGACCAGTTCATCAAAACACGGCGTAGATTGGGAATGGAACGGGAAATTCGGCATCTGGAAGCGAGGAGACGGGAGTCACTCTCGTCGGTGTCCTCCATGCGGGCGCGGTTGTGGTCTCTCCAACGAACAACCGACGAATGGGAGCGTCGCTGTCGGGGACGTCCCGGTTTGGAGCCGCGTTCAACGAACGGCGGACGATAACGATTTCGGCAGGGGTGAAGTAGACAGATTGATATTCGATACGACCGTGAGATAATAAAGTGCCAACTGGAGTAACCGTCAGGATCGATCCTCACGTCCACTCGGAGGGATCGTACGATGCGCACGATTCGATCGAACTGCTGCTGGAGCAGGCCAGCGACATCGGTCTCGACGCCATCGTCATCACCGACCACGACGTCATCGAGGAGTCACGGCAAGCCGCGGCGCTCGCCGCCGAATACGGCCTGATAGGGATTCCCGGCGTCGAAATTTCGACGGCGGACGGCCACCTCCTCGCCATCGGCGTCGACGAACGTCCCACGCCGCGCCAATCGCTCGGGGCGACCGTCAAGGACGTCCACGAACTCGGCGGCGTCGCCATCGTTCCCCATCCGTTCCAGTGGAGTCGCCACGGTGTTCGGAAACGCGACCTCGTCGCGTGTGACGCCATCGAGGTGTACAACTCGTGGCTCTTCACGGGGTACAAGAATCGGCGTGCGGGGGCGTTCGCGGACGAGCACGGCTATCCGGGAATCGCGGCGAGCGACGCACACACCGCGTCGATGGTCGGACGGGCGTACACCGAACTCACCATCGACGGCGTGTCGAACAAGGCGGAGATCGACTGTGACACCATCGTGGAGGCGTTCCGTTCCGGGACGACGGAGATCAACGGACGGCGGACGCCGATTCCGCACAGCGCCAACCACTACACGAAGGGCGCGAGCAAACGGATCGACGCGGCGGTTACGGCGTCGAACCTGAACGTGCTCACGCTGCTCACGCAGTCGGCGTACGCGTTCCACCGGGGGAAACGGCGACGAGGGGCACTGCTCTTCGGCGCGGCGACGCTCTCCTCGCGGAACCACCGCTGGTGGTATCTGATCGAGGGATCGATCACGGCGAACCGCCTCATCGACCGACTGTTCTAAGCGATTTTGGGGGCTGAAAGTTGTTTTAGATACTATCGAGGAGACAGGTGACGTCCATGTTTGAGCACTTAGAGCGAATCGACGCGGTGGACGGCCATCGTACCGCTGATTTCGTTGCCGGTGAGCACTAACGGGGCGTCGGTGGGGCTCTCTTCGGCGGAAACGAACGTGACACCCTCCGGACCGAGGTCGCCAGCGGCACCGGCGGGGAGGTCGCCGTCGTCGATCTGATCCCCGACGTCGACGCTGAAATCGCGGTCGTTCAGGTACTGGACGAACTCGGCGTTCTGTGGGTTCGAGACGTCGTACACCATGATTCCGCCCATCCGTTCGAGGCCGATGAACGCGTAGGTTCGTCCATCGACGACGCCGACGTCGACGTCGGGTTCGGGACCCTTGTTGTCGCTCCGACTGTCCGGGTCGTTCTCGTCGTTGTCCGTGTTGAAGTGGTCGGGGTACTGACGCGCGATGATACGGGCGAACTCGCTGCCGCTATCGTACACCAGTTTCCCTTCCTCGTTCCAGATCGAGAACGACCGACCGCCGAAGACGTATATCTCCTCGAATTTGCCGTCGCCGTCGACGTCGCCGAGTTGGTTCGTCACGTGGAGCGAACCGAGGTTCTCCTCGGCCTGGAGTTCCTCGACGTCGTCGATTCCTTCGATCCGGTCGAAGTCGAACGCATCCGGGTCGAGTTCGAGGTCTTCGAGCGAGACTTCCTCCGAGAAGCCGTCGTAATCGCGGGCGTCCCCTTCGTTCGCGGTGACGATGTACGTCTCGCTGTCATCGCCGGAGTTCGTCCGACAGCAGCGGCGTCGGCGGACGCCTCGCCGACCTCGTACGAGGCGATGCCGTCGGGTTGATACATCCCGTACACCGGCCAGTTGCGGATGTTCATCCCGCCGTCCTCGTTGCTGGCGTCGAGTTCGTTGCCGGGGAGCATGTGGTCCTTGTAGCCGAGCGGGAGGATGTCCGTGACCGTCGCACTCACGATATCGACGATTGCGAGGGCGTTGTTCTCCTGCAACGAGACCCACGCGGTCTTCGAATCGGCGGAGACGGTGATGTATTCGGGTTCGAAGTCCTGCGATGCGCTGGCGTCGGGACCGAAGATTCGAACGCCCCGCTCCCGAAGTTCGTCCTCCCTCCCGTCGTAGGCCGTGAAACCGGCGGTTTCGACGGCGCAGTTACCGTCCCGTCCGGCGACCGATACGACGCTCACCGAACCGCGCGGGTCGGTGTCGTACTCGTCGTTCGGTTCGCCTTCGTTCGCGGTGAGCACCCGTTTTCCGTCGGGCGTGAACGTCACCATGTCCGGGTTCGCGCCGACGGTCTCCACCGAGTCCAGTTCGAGCGTTCGGCCGTCGTAAAACACGACCTTCCCGGGATTCGTCGCGTCGTCAGCGGCGACCGTGGCGGCCACGAGTCCGTCGTGAACGTCGACACTCGTGGCATCCCCCGCGTCCGTCCACGCGTCCGAGAGGTCGGCGGTTCCGACTTTTTCGGGGGTCGACGGATCGCCGAGATCGACGGCGTTGACGGTTGCCTCCTCGGCGCTGACGAAGAACGCGCGTTGTAGGTCCGGGTCGTAGCTGACGATTTCGGCAGCGCCCTCGTCGAACTGGCCAGTCTCGTATCGGCCGAGGAAGGACAGTTCGATGCGACCGGACGACGGGTTTGAATCCTCCGCGTGCATCGATTCGTCCCCCTCGCTTTGGTCCTGCCGTCGGTCGGTCGATGACCGGCCCGTCGCCGCGGCGTACCCGGTGAGGAGCGTTGCGCCTGTTATTCCACTCAGCGCGAGAAACTTGCGTCGAGGTACCGTGTCGTCTGACATCAGTTCACCCATTCTAATTATATCACATTAAACTTTCTAAAATTTTATATATTTGATTATATTTATGTTGTGTTCGTTTCAGTGAGATATTGTATCAATAGCAGCTCTCCGGAGCTATTTCCCGTCGGAGTCGCTCGTTTCCGGCGGAACGTCGGCGAGTTGGTCGATGGACTCGACGACGATTTCAGGGTTGCCATCTTCCTCCGGGTACTGCTTCACCGTCCCCGTGACGAACGCGTAGCTTCGATTGGGGCGCTGTACCGACTCGCCGTCCGATTTGGCGATGTACCGTTTTTCCATCAGCGAGATGAGTCGCTGGCCGCCCTCCGTTTCCAGCGCGTTCGGGAGGAACAGTTGGAATGGCTGCTCTTTCGAACCGATCTTGACGATGGCGTGTTTCTCCCCGGCGCGCTCGTAACCGTCGAGTTCGGTGAAGACGGTGAGTTCGTCCCCGACGCTGTTTTCGATCCGGTGGTAGTCCTGTCGGGTATCGAGTATCGATTCGTCGTCGGTCGCGCTTCGATACCGACGTACAATCTCCGCGCGCAGCGTCCACCACGAACGAAGCGGTTCGTACTCGCGCATCACCGAACCGTTGACTTTCGACTGGTTCCAGACGCCGATGTCGTCGGCTTGGGCGTTCTGCTCCGCGTCACGATACCGCCGGTGGTGGTCGTCGAAGACGGCGTAGCCGTACTTCGTGAAATACGGGCTGTACCCCTTCCGGATCATGTGTTCCTGATAATCCTCGCCATCGACGTGGACGTAGACGAGCGGCCGACCGTAGTTGCCCCGGTAGCGACGAAGACATTCGTCGATGGATTCCGTCCCCGGGAACTCGATGGTGATCGAAGACCCCTCCGGAACCAACCCTTTGGCGTGTTCCTTGGCCTTCTCACCCCACGGCGTCTTCGGCTTTCCGACACCGGCGTGCGTTTCCTCGGTGTCGAGTCCGAGAATGCGGAGGTTCACGAGGTCGGACTCCCCCGTCGTCGCCTCGTCGAAGTGGACTTTGAAGGTGTCCCCGTCGATGACCGTTGCTACCTCGACTTCGAGCGTCGTCCCGGCGGTATTGGCTGCCATGTTCGAACACGTATACCACCCGAAGGACCATTTATTTTTCCTTTGTTTTAGTGAAATAATTCCCCTCGATTCGTGACTCCGACGAGTCGCCGTTACCCGTCTAGGAACTCCTCGATGCCGGTGCGCATGAAACTCAGGTCGGCCCCGAGGAGGAAGAATTGGAAGCCACGGTTCGACCGCTCCGTCAGAGTGGTCGGCGTTCGACCCGCGATGCCCGGGTACACGCCGTTGGCCTCGGCCGCCTCGAACACCCGCTGAACGGCCTCCGTCACGGTGGGATGGTCCTTTTCGCCCGGATATCCGTACGCGGACGAGAGGTCGTTTTCGCCGATGAACGCGACGTCGATGCCGTCGACGGCGAGGATGTCCTCGACCGATTCGACCGCCGACGGCGACTCGATTTGGACGACGACGAGCGTCTCGTCGTTCGCGGTCTCGACGTAGTCGTCGAACCGTTCCCCGTACTCGTTCGCCCGTGTGGTTCCGGCGACGCCCCGCTCCCCGACCGGCGGGAAGTGGGTGGCACGAACGACCCGTTCCGCGTCCGCGGCGGATTCCACGCCGGGGACGATGACACCCTGCGCCCCGGAATCGAGGGCGTGTTTCGCCCCGCGAGACGGTCGTTTCGACCGACGAAAGCCGGACGAGTGGCGTCGCGTGGGGTTCGACGGCCCGAATCAACGCCTCGACGCGTTCGGGCGAATGGGGCGCGTGTTCGGTGTCGACGGCGACCCAATCGACGTCGGTTCGTGCGACGACTTCGGCCGCACGCGTGCTGCGCGAGAGAAGCCACGCGCCGACGACGTCGTCACCGCCTTCGAGCGTCCGCAGTGTTCGATTCACGGGAGCCATTTCCGAACTGTTGCGAGGCGGAGCACAAAAAGGGACGTATCGAGTCGAGTGGGGCGACGGTCCGATGATTCGATGGTTCGACGGTCCGATGGTTCGATGGTTCGATGGTTCGATGGTTCGATGGTTCGATGGTTCGATGGTTCGACAGTTCCGCTTCCGTCCCGCCCGCTGTCGATTCGGACGAGCGACCCCACACTGAGATATACTGTTCGGTGCTAACTATAACCATGGGAACTGCGCTCGACGAGATAGAGTTTCTCGTACGGTCGGAACACCGCGTCGTGGCACTCGACGCGCTTGCCGAGCGTCCGCGCAGTCGGGACGACCTACGGGCACTGACCGGTGCGTCGTCCTCGACTATCGGGCGCACGCTCCACGAGTTCGAAGTTCGCGGCTGGATTCGCCGGGACGGCCGTCAGCATCGGGCGACGTCGGACGGGTTGTTCGTCGCGGGGGAGGTCACGACCCTGCTCGATCGGATCGAAACGAGACAGCGGTTGCGCGACGTCGCGCGCTGGCTTCCAGCGGAGAAACTCGGCATCTCGATGGAATCGTTTGCCGACGCCGTCGTCACGGTCGCCGACGACGACGACCCGTACGAACCCGTGCGTCGCTACGACGAGTTGATAGCGGACGCGGGGACGATGCGGGCGTTCGGAACGGCGACGCTCAAATCCGCCAACGCCGGGACCTTGTATCGGAACGTCCGCGAGGGGATGACCACCGAGATAATCTATCCGCCACCCATCGTTGAAGCCATACTGGAGTGGTCGCCGACGGCGGCCAAGAAGGGGTTGGAAGGGGGCAACCTCACCATCCTGATGCACGACGCGCTCCCGTGTGGTCTCACCCTCTTCGACGACCGCGTCGCCCTCACGGGTTACGACCCGGATACCGGCATGTTACGGGCGGTCGTCGATACGAACTCGCCCGAGGCGCGGGAGTGGGCGGAAGCGCTCTATGAATCCTATCGGGACGAGGCCCGACCGCTCGGTCCCGACCTCCTCGAAGCGTAGTAACGGACGGCCGCCGTGAGGGCCTCGGATCGAGACCGCGGCCCGCTACTGGGTTTGGCTCTATCCGTGCAACCACCGACTCGCTTGCAGGCCCTGCAAGCGACCCACCACGTGCGAGAATTTCACTAGATAGCTACATTTTTGTCCACGGTCTTTTTTCCACACGGGAGGGAATCATGGCGACTGACAGTCAACCGGTAGACAAAGCGGTAATCGAGGAGTTCAAACGGCGTTCCGGCGGGGACGTGTTTCAACCGGACGACGGGACGGAGTACGACGAAGCGCGCGTGATCTACAACGCGATGATAGACAGGCATCCGCAGTTGATAGCCCGTTGTGACACCGTGGACGACGTGATCACGGCCGTGGAGTTCGCCCGCGAAAACGAGATGGAGGTGGCGATTCGGAGCGGCGGTCACAACGGTGCGGGACTGGCGCTGGTGGACGACGGACTCGTCATCGACCTGTCGAACATGACCGATATCAGCGTCGATGCCGAGGAGCGGACCGTGCGCGTCGAACCGGGCTGTACGTGGAGCGACGTCGATAGGGCGACGCACGAGCACGGACTGGCGACGGTGAGCGGCGTCATCTCCACCACCGGCGTCGCCGGGCTTACCCTCGGCGGCGGTCACGGCTATCTGACCCGGAAGTACGGGCTGACCATCGACAACCTGCTCGGCGCGGACGTCGTGCTCGCCGACGGGCGACTGGTTCACGCCAGCGAGGACGAGCACTCGGATCTGTTCTGGGCAATCCGCGGCGGCGGCGGCAACTTCGGCGTCGTCACGGCGTTCGATTCGAACTGCACCCGGTGGACACCGTCGTCGCCGGGCCGACCTTCTGGCCCATCGACGAACTCGAAGACACCATGCGCTGGTACCGCGAGTGGCTTCCGAACGCGCCGGAGGACGTGTACGCGTTTTATCTGATCGCGGAAGTGCCGGGAGAGCCGTTCCCGGAGGAGATACACGGCGAGAAGGTGTGCGGGGTGATGTGGTGTTACCTGGGTGACCCGGACGACATCGACGGCGTGCTACGACCCGCACACGACGTCGCCGAACCGCTGTTCGAACACGTCGGTGAGATGCCCTACCCGGCGCTCCAGAGCATGTTCGACGACCTCTACCCGCCGGGCGATCAGTGGTACTGGAAGGGCGACTTCGTCCACGACCTGACCGACGAGGCCATCGACGAACACCGACGCTTCGCGGAGGTTCCGACCCCGCAGTCCGGGATGCACCTGTATCCGGTCAATGGCGCGGCCCACCGCCCCGAACCGGACGAAACGGCGTGGTCGAACCGCGACGCCACGTGGTCGATGGTCATCTTTGGCGTGGACGGGGACCCGGCGAAAAAAGACGAGATAACAGACTGGGCACGGGGGTACTGGGAGGCAACCCACCCGCACTCGATGGGTGGTGCGTACGTCAACTTCATGATGGAAGAGGGGAAGGATAGGGTCCAGACGACCTACGGAGACAATTACGAACGACTCCAAGAAATCAAAGCGAAGTACGACCCCGAGAACTTCTTCCACGTCAACCAGAACATCGAACCGCTCGCGGAGGGGTGACGGCGGTCGCTCGACGGGGGGCGACATCGATCCCCTCGACCCACGAGCGCGTTCGTAACACGATGATATGAGTACAGTTGAACAGATGAACAACTATTCAACTATCGTCGCTCCTGGAATTCATCCGTAAGCTCTTGATCACGACCCCGGCGTTCATCCGTAGCCTCTCGAAATTGACCGCACAAAAGGCGAGGTGGTCTACGATCCCTCACTCGTTCGACCCGAGCCACCGGGTCAGCGGTTCCGGGTAGTCCTCGCCGAGCGTGACGCCGTATCGCTCCTGTTCGTCGGGAGACAGAGTCCACGGTTCGTGGGCCTTCTCGCCCGGCACACCGTCGAGTTCCGGGAGCCAGTATTTGACGTACGTCGCGTCGGGGTCGTACCGCTCGGCCTGCCACCTCGACGTCGAACGAGCGGTTCCGCGAGCGTTGCCGACGCCCGCGATGTACGCCCAGTTGCCGTAGTTGCTCGCCGGGTCGTAGTCCACGAGTTTCGTCTCGAAGTAGGCCGCGCCCTTCCGCCAGTCGATTCGGAGGTCGTCGCCAGCACGCTGGCGACGTTCTGTCGTCCCCGGTTCGACATGTACCCAGTTTCGTTCAACTCGCGCATGTTCGCGTCCACGAACGGGATGCCGGTTTCGCCGCGTTTCCACCGCTCGAACTCCTCCTCGCTCTCCCCGTCGGTCCCGCTCCGCCAATCGATGTCGGCCCGACGGCGAATCCCGTCACGTTCGAACGGCCGATTTCCGTGCTTTTCGAACTGGAACTGGAAGAAATCGCGCCACAGCAGTTCGAACGCGAGCCAGTACGTCGATTCGTTCTCGACACGCTCGCGCTCGTAGCGTTCGACGGCTTCGTACACCGTCCTGGGCGACAGACAGCCCAGATTGAGCCACGGCGAGAGTTTCGAGGAGTAATCGGATCCCAACAACCCGTTTCGGGTCTCCTTGTACTCCCGCAACCGGTCGCGCTTCCAGACGTAGCGTTCCAATCGTTCGAGACCCGCGGTTTCGCCGCCTTCGAACCGAAGGACCGCACGCTCGTCCGATGGCGTCGGTTCGACATCGAGCGCTTCGAAGGTGGGTATCTCACCGGGAACGAGCGCCCCGGCGGGAGCGGACGCGTCCGCTTCCGCCGCCGTCCCCACCTCCCGGAATCAGCGGAAGCGTCGACGGCGCTTCGACCGTGGGACGAACCGTCGCGTCCGAATTTTCGACCGTTCGCCGAAACGGAGTGAACGTGTCCTCGATTCGGGCGACCGGGACGGGCAAGTCGTCCGGATGATACAGCGTGTGGCCCCGGAACGATTCGATATCGGGATTCGTTTCGGTCCTTTTCAGTCGGGCCGTCACCGTCCGTTCGACGGCGCGTTCCTCCGGGGTTGGGGCGGCCTGAAAGCTCACGGAGTCGGCGTCGATGGCCGACGCGAGTTCCGGGACGACCGTTTTCGGTCGGTTCGTGACGAACGAGCAGTTCGGACCCCAACTCGCGGAGCGACGTTCGGAGGTCGGCGACGCTCTCCCGGAGGAATCGCGTCCGGTGGCCTCCCGTCTTCTCGTACCGAAACGAGTTCGTCCCCCCGTACTCCCGCGAACCGAACTCCCGCGGATCGAAACAGTACACACAGCAGAGTCGCTCGGCCTCGGTCGCGGCGGCGAGTGCGTGATTGTCCCGAACTCGGAGGTCGGTTCGAAACCAAACGAGCGCGGTTTCCATGCACCCGATTCAGTCCGCGAGCACTTCGTCTATCTCCCTAACTGAGTCGATTACGTGGTCAGGCTGAATCTCCGATCCGGCGAGCACGTCCGGTGACGTCACGCCCGAACGGACCAGCACCGTCGTTGCGCCGATTTCCTCGCCGAGAGCGATGTCCGTGTCCAGTCTGTCGCCGACGACGAGGCAGTCCTCCGCCGAAACGCCGAGATGGGACAACGCGGCCCGCCCCGCGTCTGGCGACGGTTTGCCGAGGACGTGGTCCGGTTCCCTGCCCGCGACGCCCGCGATGGCGTTGATGATGGCCCCCGAACCCGGGACGAGTCGCTCGTGGACCGGAATCGTCACGTCCGGGTCGGTGCCGACGAACGGGACGTCGCCTTCGAGCGCCCAGAGCGCGGCGGTGAGGTCGTCGTAGTCGAATTCGCGGTCGATGGAGGCGACGACGAGTTCGGCGTCGTCAGGGTCCTCACACACCACGAACCCGCGTTCTTCGAGCAGTTCGGAGAGATACCCCTCGCCGACGACGAGGGCGTCGTGTCCCTCGTACTCGGCTTCGAGGAATTCGGCCGTGACGAGCGCCGACGTGAGCACGTTGGCGTCGTCGATGGCGATGTCGGCGGCGGCAAGCCGTGAGACGTAGTGTTCCGGCGGTTGCGTCGGATTGTTCGAGAAGAACAGAAGGTTCGTTCCCTGGTTTCGAAGCGTTCGAACGGCCTCGGACGCACCGGGGACGCCGTTGTTTCCCCTGACGAGCGTCCCGTCCACGTCGAGAATCGCGCCACGATAGCGGGTCATTTGGTGGGACAACGGACCGGGGGATGTTGAGTCGTCCGGTGAGATGACGGTCGAACGTGACCCGTCAACGTAACTCGGCGGTCCGGAACTTGGCGAACCCGGCAAGGAGGAACGCGGCGGACCATGCGAACAACGTGAGAACGTTCCGTCCCGTCTGTCGGTACATATCGTCCATCTTATCGGGAGGGATCGAGGGAAGTCGTCGGTAGTGATTCCCGACATCCACGTACATCGCGGCGGTCGAACCGCTGTACGCCTTCCACGGGGTGAGGTTCCGTATGGCCTCTCGCGTCGTGTCCGAGACTGGCGTTCCGAGAACGTGACCGATCCCGGTGAGGAGCGTTTCGAGGTTCACGAACGGGACGAAGTTCCCCCAGAACGGGACCAGAAAAAAGTAGACACCGACGGCCGCTACCATCGCCGTCGTCCGACTAGCGACGAGCGCGGACAGGGCGAGGTAGATACTCACAAACGAGCAGAGATACAGTGCCGTCGCGGCCGCGAATACCGCGAATCGACCGGGATCCGGCCCCTTCGTGAACGTCGCGGCGGCGACGACGAAACCGAGGAGGACGCCACAAACGACGGCGATCAGGACGAGACAAAGCCGCGAGAGCAGCTTCCCCGCGAAGTATTCGGCGCGACCGTTGGGGAGCCCCATCGTAAACTTGATTCGACCGCTCGCGAGGTCGCCGACGATGCACTGGTACACGAGCGGTGCCACCAGAATCGGCCCGAGGACGATGACAACCTCCGTCACGTCGAACAGCGTCCGATACGGGTCGTCGTACACCCCTGACTCGGCGACGAAAGTGAGCGAAATGAGCGCGATCAGCACCGCAACGACGCCGACCACCAACCGCGACCCGACGGCGTTTCGGAAGTCGTCCCGCGCGACCGTTCCGACGGTCACAGCCGCTCACCGCCACTGACTGCGGCCTCCGTGCGGGTCGGGTCGCCCGCTGGTTCGTCGCCGTCGGTAAACGCCTCGAACAGCGATTCCAGCGACGAATCCGCCGTGTCGAAGTTTCGAACCGTCGTTAGCTCGTCCAACCGAACCAGCGCCCGGATCTTCGCCTCCGTCCGAGCGCAGACGATGTGGACACTCTCCCCGGAAATCGTCGCGTCCGTCACTCCTTCGACGCAACGGATGTCTTCGAGATCTGGAACCCTCTCGACCGTCGCTTCGACTGCGCAGGTTCCCAGTCGTTCGCGGAGGTTGCCGATTGAGTCGGTCGCGACGAGCGACCCGTCGCGCATGATTCCGACTCGGTCACAAACCTGTTCGACGTGATCGAGGATGTGTGAGGAGAAAAATACGGTCGCACCACGCTCGTTCTCTACCCGAATCGCCTCCCGAAGGAGTTTGATGCCGTTCGGGTCGAGTCCGCCGGACGGTTCGTCCAAAACGAGCAGATCAGGTTCGCCGACGAGCGCGATTCCCAACGCCAACCGCTGAGTCATGCCTTTGGAGTAGCCGCCAGCGTTCCGCGCCGCTTGTTCGGGAGAGAGGCCGACCCTGCCGAGGATGGTGTCGGGGTCGTCGTCGGCACCTTTCGTCCGAATCGCGGAATCGATGTGCTGTCGTCCGGTGAGGTTTTCGTACGGTTCGAACCCGTCCGTCAGGAGACCGGTCCGGGAGCGGACCGCTTTCGCGTCGGTCGTCGGGTCCGCTCCTAGAACACGAACTTCGCCACTGGTCGGGGTCAGAAACCCGAGTAGCACGTCGATAGTCGTCGATTTTCCCGCGCCATTTGGCCCGAGAAATCCGAACACGGATCCATCCTCGACCGAGAGGTTGAGGTCGGTGACCGCGTTCACGTCCCCATATCGCTTGCAGAATCCGTTCGTTTCGATTGTGAACATTCGAGTTACAGTCTCCGCAGTTCCGTACTAAATGGGCCACACCGTTCACCGGCGGATTCCAACGGGATATAGCTATACCTTCCTCTGAAGCGCTCTACCGACCGAATATCGCGTGTTCAGAGAGTCCGAGATTCGTCAGCGGGGGACTGAAAAACCGGGTGTATGACGATATACGACGTTGAGAACGACGCAACGAGCGATGGATATAACAGACGTACTGACTATAATCGAATATGACACGAAAGTCCGCCTCGCTGCTGACGAAGACACAGCGACGCCGGATTCGGAACCAGTTCGCGGATCTCGACGAGGAGAAGCGACGCCGAGATCAACGGCGGGTTCGGGAACGAATCGAGTCGGGAGTTCTCGATTTCCAGTTGCTTGCTGACTACCCGGACGAACAGCTCTCGATGGCGGTCGATTCGACGGACGACGAAGAACTACAAGACGCACTGGCGGATGCGTATCTCACCGTCGAGCGCCTCCGTGAACTTCGTGGAATCGACCGGGAAGAGCTGATCTCCACTGCTCGTACCTGTAGCGAGGAGGTTACCGCCGACGGGACGCACACGGACGTCGAATCGCTCCACCGACTCGATCTGCGCACCGAAACCGAAACGGAACGCGAGACGGCGGCCGAAGTAAGCGACCGGTTGCAGATGGACCGTTGGGTGAAGCGCGCGAACGCCGCCATGGGCATTGGTGGCGTTGCTATCGGCATCAGCACCCTGTTTTGGCTCTCGGATCAGCTCCTCGGGACGAAGTTGTGGCGAGGCGGCTTCGATGAGGTTCAGCAAATTCTCTTTCTCCTCATTTTCGTCGGTGTGGTGGGGTGGTCGCTCATCATGGGATATCACCTGCTGATGAACGTTACGATTCCCTCGTTCCGGAGTCGGCTACGTGACTCAGGGGAGTCCGTGTGACGGCAGAATAAAGGCACCTGACTGACAGTCTTAGGACAATGGTTTCGCGACCGCGACGCGTTCCGTTCACCGTGTTCCCCGAAGTGTCACGGCAGCGACGACGGGCGTTTCTCTATCTCGCTTCGTTTGCCGGGGTCATCGTGCTGTACACCGTCGCGTACATGTGGGGGATGGAGACGTACGAAGGGGTACATCGGACCGCGCTGGAGGCGTTCGGTATCGTCATCGAGACGTTCACGACCACGGGGTTCGGCGTCGATGCTTCGAAATGGACGACGCCGCAGATGCACCTGCTCATGGTGGCGATGCAGATCTCCGGAGTACTGCTCATCTTCATGGCGCTCCCGGTGTTCGTCGCGCCGTGGGTACAGGAAGCGCTGCGGGTGAGTCCCCCGACGGTCATCGACGACGTGGATGATCACGTCGTCATCTGTGGGTATTCGCCGCGCGCCGAGACGCTCATCGACGAGTTTCAGTCGTGGGACAGGGAGTTCGTCGTCGTCGTCCGCGACCGGGACGAGGCGCTCGACCTGTACGAGGCGAACATCCCGGTCGTCCACGGCGACCCGGAGTCAGCCGACACGCTCCGAAACGTCCACGTCGAGGACGCCTACGCCGTCGTCGCCGACGCGACAGACGAACAGAACGCGAGTATCGCGCTCGCCGTCCGCGAGGTGTCCGAGACGGTCCGGATCATCAGCCTCGTGGAGAACCCGGATTTGGCGAACTACCTCCGCTACGCCGGGGCGGATCAAGTGTTCTCGCCGCGACACCTGCTCGGCCACAGCCTCGCCGAAAAGGTCACGGCGTCGGTGACGGCGGACCTCGGCGAAACCGTCACCATCGGAGAGGACTTCGAAATCCTGGAGCTATCGATCCAGGCCGGGTCGGAAATCGCGGGCAGAAAGCTCGCGGAGAGCGGCGTTCGGGAACGAACCGGCGCGAGCATCATCGGTCTGTGGCGACGCGGGGAGTTTCAGAGTTCGCCCTCGCCGACGACCGAACTGGACGAGAACACGATTCTGCTCGCCGCCGGGCGGGAACAGCAACTCGAACGGCTGAAGGAGATGACCATCTCGGACGGCCGCGGTCCCACCCGCGGGTCGATAATCGTCGCCGGATACGGGGAAGTCGGTTCGACGGTCGAGGAGGCGATGGAGGAGAAATCGATGCGGACGACCGTCGTGGACAGGGAGGACAAAGACGGCGTGGACGTGCTCGGCGACGTACGGAACGAGGACGTGCTCCTCGAAGCGGGGGTCGAGTACGCCAACGCGATCATCTTCGCGTTGGCGGACGACACGACGACCATCTTCGCCACGCTCATCGCCCGGGAACTCGCTCCCGGGGTCGAAATCGTCGCCCGCGCCAACGAGACGGACAACATCGGAAAGTTGTACAGCGCGGGCGCGGACTACGTCTTGGCCCTCGAAACGGTGAGCGGGCGAATGCTCGCCTCGACGATACTCGAAGGCGAGGAGATCATCTCCCCCGACAAACAGATCGAAATCCTGCGGACGACCGCACCACGGATAGCGGGCCAAACCCTCCGGGACGCCGCCGTCAGAACGCGAACCGGGTGCACCGTCATCGCAGTCGAGCGCGACGGCGAGGTCATCACCGACCTCGGACCGGATTTCGTCGTTCGCGCGGACGACCAACTCATCATCGCCGGTACCGACGAGGACACGAACGAGTTCGCCGAAATCGCACAGTAATTTGGTCGAAATTCGACGGGTACGCCGTCTCACACGATGCGCGCGGCGACCCACCACGTCACGAACGCCTCGATGAACGCCGCGACGATGAAGACGGGGAGCAGTCCGAGCACGACGTAGTAGGCCCTGACGAGTTCGTCGGAGAACTCCTCGACCGACGTTCGGCCCCGAACGTACGACCACGAGACGCCGCCGAGATGGAGACCGAGCGCGCCCGCGACCGACAGGCCGGGGATTTCGATGACGCCGTGCGGAAGGATGAGGGCGAGCGCGAGCGTCGGGTTCGGGAGCAAGCCGACGACCGCGCCGACGACCGCGCCGTTGAACAGGACCGTGACGAGGGTCGGAACGCCGAATCCGATCCCGGCGAAGGCCGCCGAGATGGCGACCAACCAGTTGTTCGCGGCGATTTTGACGAACACGTCCACCGGAATCGTGCCGAAGACGTTGGTGGTTAGGTCGGGACGCACGCTCCGGAGCGTGAACGGTTGCGCCGCGAACCACCCGCCGACGCCGCCGAGCGCGAACAACCCGAGCGTGACGAGAAACAGGAGTGGTTTCCGTGCGAGAAACGACCTGAGTTCGTGAAGCCCGCGGGCGAACGCGCCGCGAAGCGACCCACGACCCGTCGAAAGCGTCGGTTCTGCATCGAGATACACCGCCGTCTTCAACACGCTCAGCGCGGGTAACAAAAAGAAAAGCAGGATGATACCCGAGACGCGACTGACGCCGACGAGTCCGAACCCGGCCGTCACGAAGGCGAACACGCCGAACAACCCGACGGCGATGATGATGTACGCCGCGGTGCGCGCCACGTTGTGCCGGACGAACCCGCCGCTTCGACGGATTCCGGTCCAGATACCGACGTCGTCGATGACGATGGCCTGCGGGACGAACATGAACAGCAGGTAGACCACGAGGGAGACGACGAGAAATACGAGGAAGAGGACGAGGCCTCCGAGGAGGGTGACCGCGGTCGAATCCGCCTGTGCGAGGACCGAGAGAAACACGAAGGCGAGGAAAGCGACTCCGAAGGCGACGGAGACGACGACGAACGCCGCCAGTCTGGCGAGCGAGAGTAGGAGGAACCTCGTCGCGTCCTCGCCTGCTCCGACGACACCGGCCGGGACGGGTCGCTCGTTTCGCAGGGCGGCCGTCACCGCGTGGACTTGGGCCGCACCGACGACGGCACGAGCGACGAACACGGCGACCAATGCCAGCAACATGGACACGACGAGAATGAGGATGACCTCGGGTGTGAGAAGGCCTTGGAGTGCGTCCGCCAATCGATTTGCCCCCTCGGGATTCGTTCCGGCATTCGCCAGGTCCGTGTGTCTGAGCGCGGTGACCACGGTGTCGAGACGCCCCGTTCCGGCGAGAAGCAGGTAACACAGCACCAACCCGAGGATCGGAAACGTCTGGGCGATCAAGTTGATGCTCGAACCGGCGAGAAAGAACGGGAGGACGGTCGCCGGGCGGCCGAAGAGGATCGACCGGGCCGACGAGCTAGCGTCGCGGAGTTTCATATATCCCCACATCTCATTCGAATTAAATATGTTTGGCGGTGGTCGGTCGCCCCGGGCGGAATCCGAACGGACGAACTCCGCCAGTTCGTCCGTTTCCCTGACAGGGTTTCACCGGTCGTAACGTCGTTTTTCCGAAAGTAGTCCGACCCTACAGCGTTTCGAGCGAGAAGTTGGCGAGGCGGAGCGTCCCGTATTCGATCGATCGGCGACCGAACGCGCGGCACGGGAGGACGGCACCACCGACGACGACGGTGAGGGCGGCGACGATCACACCGACGGCGCGCGGCCGCCGGATGGGACGTCCACACGGACAAGTTATCCGATTAGTCAGCTCGGTACTTCGATTCACACCGTCCCTGTCGGGTGGTTATCGGGCGTATAATAAAGAGAGATGAGGTATCATATTGATTTGATGAGCACCTTTGAAATCAACTGGCGGCGGGCGGGACACGAAGCGAGCCAGGCGGACGGCGAAACGAAGCACGCTGACGAAGAGGAGACGTCCCGTCGGTCCTATTCACTCCGTGCCCTGCTTCCCGGTCCGTACGTTCGCTATCCGAAGAAGTGAGGAGGATTACCGCTCGCCGTGCCAGTCGAGCACCGTCGCCGCCCACGTGTAGCCGGTTCCGGCCGCGAGGAAGCAAACGACGTCCCCCGCCTCCAGTAGGTCGTTTTCGAGTCCCGCATCGAGTGCGAGTATCTGATCCACGCTTTGGACGTGTCCGAACTCGTCCAGATAGTAGTTTTCCGCGTCGAGCGTCGAACAGAGGTAGTCGTGGAACGACCGCTTCATGTGCGTGAGCGCCACGAAATCCAACTCGTCCCGCTCGTAGTCCGACCGCGAGAGCGCGGTGTCGGCCACAGAGAGGAAGTTGTCGAGGCTCACCTCCGCCAGTCGCTCCTTCATGCCGTCCGGGTCGGCACGTCCAAGGTGTGAAGGCCCGCCCGCACCGTCGCCTCGCTCGACAGGTTGCGCGACCCGCCCGCGGGCATGACGACGTCCTCGGAAAAACTGCCGTCCGTGACGGCGGCGCTCTCACGAACCGTGGCGAGCGGGTCCTCCGGTGACGCTTCGAGCACCATTGCACACGCGCCGCTCCCGAAGTTGAACATAAACGAGGAGTCCTCGTTCCCGTAGTCCACGAGGTCCTCCTCCCGACTCGCGGAGACGAGCAGGATTCGTTCGACGTGGTCCGCGACGAGCATCGACTTCGCCTGCCGGATGGCGATAGGCGCGCCAGCACAGAGCGCGTAGCTCTCGCTGGCGAACGCGCCATCGGCACCGATTCGCTCCGCGACGTTCGCGGCGGCGCTCCAGACGACGAAGTCCTTGAACTCGCTGCCGTGATACAGCACGGCGTCGAGTTCCGACGCCTCGATTTCGGCGCAATCGAGCGCTTTCACTGCGGCGTTCACGCACATGTCCGTCGCGTGGTCGCCGTCGGGCGGACAGACGTGCTTTTCACGCACGCCCATCTTCTCGACGACGACGTCCTCGGGAATGCCGCTCTCGCGGGCGATTTCTGCGCCCGTCACGGTGTTCTCGGGGACGTAGAGTCCGTAGCCGGTGAGTCCGACGGTCGTATCCGTCATCGTAAATACCTCCGAACGTGTTCGGGAAGTGTCTTCGCAACCGGACCGCCGAGGCGGTCACGCAGGGTGCCGAGCAGTCCGTCGGGGACGAAGAGCACGAACAGCACGAACAGCGCGCCGACGTACAGGTCGGCGTGGCCGTTCAGGAACGTCTCGATGGCTCCCTGGACCGTCAACCCGTTGTAAATCTCGGTTCCCATCGTTCCCGCGCCGAGGTGGGTCCTGAGGTACGGCAGGAGTCCGCCGCCCTCGCCCGCCTTCGAGAGGAACTCGCGGAACGTCTCGTCGAACAACTGCCCGTACAGCGGTCCGGCGAGCGTTCCGAACCCGCCGATGATCGATGCCAACAGCGCGTCCCCGGCCACGAGGAAGTTGAACGACCCGTCGGGCGACACGTTTCGCTGGTAACCTGCGAGCAGGCCGCCCGCGACGGCCGCGAAGAACGCGCTGATGGCGAACGCGCCGAGTTTGTAGCGGAAGGTGTCGTAGCCCACCGCAATCGCGCGCTCCTCGTTCTCGCGGATGGCGATCATCACTTTTCCGAACGGCGAGTGGATGATTCGCTGCATGGCGAAGTAGCAGACGAGCACCACCAGACCGACTATGTAGTAGGACACCTCGGTCTGCCCGAGGTGGACGAATCCCAACGTCACCTCGTCGCCGGTCAACGACCCGATGGCGAGGTTCAGCGCATCGACGCCCGGCACGCCGACGTTGAGACCATTCGCGCCGCTCAGGAAGATTCCGTCGTGCGGGTTCGACCCGACGTAGTCCCACCCGCTGATGAAGACGTACAACACCTGCGCGAAGCCAAGGGTGATCATGGCGAAGTAGACGCCCGTCAGTCGGAACGACACCGCCCCGATTGCCAGCGCGAGCGAGACGCCACGAGTCCGCCGACGACCAGCGAATCATGAACGGCGTGTTCGACGGCAGGAACGGGACCTTGTCGTTCGCGGTGAGGACGACGAAGTACGCGCCGGTGCCGTAGAACGCGGCGTGGCCGAACGACAGGTAGCCGGTGTAGCCGCTGATGAAGTCGAACGACATGGCGAACAGGCCGAAGTAGAACACCGGAATCATCGTCTCGACCTGCGGGAGGACCGTCGCCGCCTCCGTCCCGAACGGCGAGTTCACCAACAGCGTGTAGATTCCGGGATAGGCCGCGAGGACGAGGATGACGGCGAAGTGGACGGTGTGGTCGCGGGCATACTCCGCCACCCACGAGGTGTCCGTTTCCCTCGATACCGTTTGTCCGTCGGTCCCGGTTTCGGTGCTAATGGCCCCCCACCTCCTCGACGCCGAACAGTCCCTGCGGGCGCAGAACCAACACGACCACGAGGATGAGGAAGACAGTCATCTCCGGCAGTCCGGCGAAGTCGATGGCGTTGACGAACCACCACGACATCACCGCATCGACCAACCCGACAATCAGTGCGGCGACGACGGTCCCCCGGAACGTTCCGACTCACGACGATGACGACGACGAACGCCGGAAGCAACGCTTGTCGAAGCGACCGAACGCTCGCACCCCATTTCGGATCCCACATCAGCAGGACGCCCGCGATTCCGGCCAATCCGGTGCCGAGCGCGAAGACGACGGTGAACACCCGGCGAACGTCGATGCCGAGCGCTTCGGTCATCTCCGCGTCCTCGCTGCCCGCTCGGATGACGAGGCCGTAGCGGGTCCGGGTCAGGAAGGCCCAGATTCCGGCGACCGTGAGGACGCCGAACGCGATTTCGAAGAGGGCGAGGCCGTTCACCGAAATCCCGGCGAAGCCGACCTGCGTGGTCAGGAATCCGGGTTTCGTTGCGAAGGCGTCCTGCCACGCAGTCTGCGGTTGCATGCCGTAGAACTGGACGACGATGCGGGCGAGTTCGTCCAACACCAGCGTCAGCCCGAACGTCAACAGAATCTGGTACACCGGCGGTCTGTCGTACAGTTTGCGAATGAGGCCGACTTCGACGGTCGTCCCCAACCCGGCCAGCAGACCGAAGGTGACGACGACGGCGACGAAGAAGGCGCCCATCTGGGTGAGCGAACTGCTCCCCGCCGAAACGAGCACGACCATTATCACCCCCCCGAGGTACGCGCCGAGCATCGTCAGCGACCCGTGGGCGAAGTTCAACACGCCCATCAGGCCGAAGATGAGGGTCAGACCGCTCGCAATCATCACGTACAGCGCGGCCTTGGCGAGACCCTGAACGAACACCGACGCGAGGGTCGATGGGTCGAGGAAGTCACCCAGTGCGCTGCCGAAGTTGGCAAGCGGGACGAGCGGAACGAGCGGAGCGACTGTTTGGAAAATCATGCGGAGAGATACCTCCTGAGTCGCTCGTCGTCCATCGAGACGTCGTTCGAGTCACCCGATTCGACGACGCGTCCGTTGTCCAACACGTAAAATCGGTCCGCGAGGTCGAGCGCCAGCGGGAGGTTCTGCTCGACCAACAGGATCGTGGTGTCGGTCGCCGCCTCGGCCAGCGCCTCGGCGACGGCCTCCACGATGAGCGGGGCGAGTCCCTCGCTCGGTTCGTCCACCAGCAGAATCTCGTTGTCGCCGACGAGTCCGCGGGCGAGGGCCAACATCTGCTGTTGGCCCCCGCTGAGATTTCCGGCCTCGCGGTCGCGGTGCTCTTCGAGGGCGGGGAACGTCTCGAACGCCACGGCGAGCGCGTCGTCCACGTCGTTCCCTTTCGGCACCGCGACGCGGACGTTCTCCTCGACCGTGAGTTGGGTGAAGATACGTCGTTCCTCGGGAATCCAACCGATTCCCATCTCGGCGACTTCGTGGGTCCCCTTGCCGACGAGTTCGGTCCCGCGGAACCGAACGCTGCCCCGTCGCGGGGGATTCAGTTGGAGGATGGTGCGGAGCGTCGTCGTCTTGCCGACGCCGTTTCTGCCGACGAGGGCGACGACTTCGCCTTCCTCGATGTCCATCGAAACGCCCTCCAGAACGTGGCTTTCGCCGTAGTAGGTGTGGGCGTCTTCGACCGAAAGCAGGCTCACGCGATACCCTCCTCGGTCTCGTAGCCGCCGAGATACGCCTTCTGCACCCGTTCGTCGTCGCGCACCGATTCGGGAGGAGCGTCGGCGATGACCGAGCCCTGATTCAACACGACGATGCGGTCGCTGACTCGCATCACGATGTCCATGTTGTGTTCGACCAGCAGAACGGCGTGGTCTTCCGCCACGTCTCGATGAGGTCGATGATCGTTCCGACGCTCTCCGAGGAGACGCCCGCGTTCGGTTCGTCAAGCAGGAGGACGTCGGGGTCACCCGCGAGCGCGACGGCGACTTCCAACTGCCGGGTCTGCCCGTGGCTCAGGTTTTGTGCCGTCGTGTCCGCGAACTCCGAGAGTTCGACGCGTTCCAGAATCCGGTGGGCTTGCTCCGTGTGTTCCGGAAACGCGCGCGTATTCCGCCACGCGTTGGCCGACCCGTTGCCGTGGGCCTGGACTGCCACGCGAACGTTTTCGAGGACGGAACTCGTCGGGAAGACGTTCGTTATCTGGTAGGATCGGTGCAGTCCCAACCGCGCCGTCTCGTGCGGCGGCGTATCGGTGATATCTCGCCACGACCCGTTCGTTCGAAACTCGATACTGCCCTCGCTCGGTGTGAGGACGCCCGTTAACAGGTTGAAAAACGTCGTCTTTCCGGCACCGTTCGGGCCGA
The DNA here is from genome assembly GCF_001625445.1 of Haladaptatus sp. R4. Classification (NCBI taxonomy): domain Archaea; kingdom Methanobacteriati; phylum Methanobacteriota; class Halobacteria; order Halobacteriales; family Haladaptataceae; genus Haladaptatus; species Haladaptatus sp. R4. Next base: position 65,246 of record NZ_LWHG01000034.1, read on the forward strand.
TGAGCGAACAGAGTTCGTCCTCTTCGAGCGAGAAATCCACGTCATCGACGGCGTCGAGGCCGCCGAATCGCCGCGTCAGCCCCGTGGTTCGGAGCATGTTAGAGCGAGCAGGACATGCCGCTCGCGTCCTTCGGGATGGTCGCCTCCTCGCCGTCGATGGTGGCGAGCGGCTTTCCGGGCATGACGGCGGCGTCCCAGCTATCCGCCCACTCGTCCGTCGTCGGAACCGGGTTGGCGACGGTCATCGAGGAGCGGGCCTGATTGTTGTACTTCTGGAAGACGTAGCCGTCCTCTCCCTTCGGCGTGTCCTTCACGGTCATGCCGCGCATGGCGTCCGCGATGTCGGTTCCCTTCGTGGACCCGCTCTCGCGGACGCCCTGCACGATGGCCGACGCCGCGGTGAACGTTCCCGAGGTGAACAGGTCGGGGACGACGCCGTAGGCTTTGGTGTACGAATCGACGAACGAGGAGTTGATGTCGTTGTCGTACTGGTTCCAGTGGTAGCGGGTCGTGAACGGTCCGAGCTTCGTTTTTTCGATCTTCTCCTTCGTCAACGGTTTGCCGATGACTTTCTGCATCGTCTGGCCGACGACCTGGTTCGTGATCTGGGTCGCAAAGCCACCGAAGACGCGGTAATCGTAGTCGCCGGAGAGGTACTCGGTGAACAGGTTCGGCAGCGTGGCGACGGTGAACCCGCCGACGATTCCCTGTGCGCCCGCCTTTTGCGCGTTGTCGAGCAGGCCCTTCCACTCGGAGTGACCCTGCGGGACGAACTTCTTGCCGACTATTTCCACGCCCTCGTCCTTCAGGACCTGTTCGTAGTTGTTCACGACGGCCTTGCCGAAACTGTAGTCCGCGCCGAACAGGTACACCTTCTTCACGTCCGTCTGCGTCGCGACGTACTTCCCGCCGCTCCGGGCGTCCATCGCGGTGTTCTCGCTCGCGCGGAAGACGAGGTTGTTGCACGTTTCGCCGTTCGAGGTGATGTCCGCGGACGCCGCGGGACCGGCGATGTACGGGACGCCAGCCGTTTTCGCCACCGTCTTGATGACCGTCGTCGCCGAGGACGACGACGCACACCCGAACAGCATGTCCACGTCCTGGTCCTTGACGAGGTTCGTCGCCAACTTCTGTGCCGTCGCCTGTTTGAACTTCGTGTCACGGACGTACAGTTCGAAATCCACGTCGCCGACCGAGACGGTTGTCTTCCCGGTCTTGACGCCGGTCTTCGGCTTCGCGTCGGCTTTGTACGCCAGACCGGACAGAAAGCCCCACAGGCTCTGTTGTCCGTAGTACTTCAGGCTCCCTGAAATCGGTTGGAGTACACCGACCTTGACCGTTCCCGATACGTCCTTCATCGTCGTTTTACCTCCCGTTCCAGCATCGTTACCATCTTTCGAGTCGCTCGTTGTATCGTTGTTGTCATCGTTTCCGTTTCCGGTACACCCTGCCAGTCCAGCGATGCCGACCGCACCCGCCGCCGTGAGGACGTTGCGCCGTGTCAGTCTCCGGTTCGTCATACCATCTATACCGGGTGCGAGAAGTGGCAAATACTGCTGGGTTAACATGTGAACTGACTGGCGCATGGGAGTGGGAAACGGCACTGATCGCCGACTCCCTCGATTACTGGTTTCGAGGAAAACGGTCTCGTAAGCAACCATCCATCCCGAATAAACAAGCGTGATATATGCAAATAAACTCGAATTTAATTACACAATTAGAAAGCCAAAAAACTGAATGGGGCGGATGGAATACAATAATCCGTCGGGGCATCACTCCATGATTGTGGTTGAATCGATTCGCTCTCCCGACAACCGTGAGAAGCGCTCATGTGCACCCAATGGCTCCTCACGGTCTTTCGATACTGACGCTCGTTAGTGGATGACAGACGTACGAACTATCGATTGTAAATGGACATCGTTTCGGCCAAAAGATCAATGCAAGATACGGAGCTACCGTAGATTGTCGGGAATTCCATGATTGCATCGTCCACAGCAACTCCCGACGAGACGTGGGGATGACACGTCGTTTGCTGCCCACCCACGTTTTTCGTACCGACGCTCGTTAGAAAGATGCAGTCATAGAAGTGGATGGATAAGCAGTTAGCATTTGCAACCAACTCACTCACGGTCCGCTCACCCTACTGAACGTATGTCGAAGGGAAAGCGCATAGACATCCTCTCCCTTCGACGTTCCCCGCTTTGCAACCGTCGTGTCTGTGAGGGAATTTTCCGCCCTGCATTTTGTTTTGGACGCGACATCTGTCCACAGTTGTGTTTGTCAATCGATCCGGCAACTACACAGTCGAGGCGGTAGGCACCTAACCAACGGCAAGAGCCTGTTCCATACCAAACGGACGGATGTGAGAAGTACCAAAGACGTCTGGAGTACCATGTGAACTGACCGGCGATACGGCGGTTCACATGTCAACCCGGTGCTTTTCCTCGTTGCCTCACGCGTTCGTAGATATGGCAGACGACGCGGTAACGCCGCCCGAGTTCGACCCCGACGAAGTACTGTACGTCGAAGACGACCGTTTCAGGCCCGAGAACGTCGCCATCGTCACGGGCGCGGCCTCCGGCATCGGACGCGCGGCGGCGTCGCGCTGGCGGCGAACGGCCTCACCGTTGTCGGCACCGACGTGGACGAGGACGGACTGAGCGAGACGACCGACCGGGCCGAGGAGTACGGCGTCGCGGAAAACGTCGAGACCATCGCCGCCGACCTCAGCAACGAGGACGAGATCGACGGCATCGTCTCGCACGCGGCGGACGCGGGCGCGGTGAAATATCTCGTCAACGTCGCCGGACTCCAGCTCATCGACCCCATCGACGAGTTCCCGGCCGAGCAGTTCGACCTGCTCCACGACGTGATGGTTCGGGCCCCGTTCCTGCTGGCGAAAGCCTGCCTTCCACACATGCGCGACAGCGACGACGGAACCGGCTGTATCGGCAACATGGCCTCGGTCCACGGCCACTACGTCACCTCGGACAAGGTCGCGTACAACGTCTCCAAGTTCGGCCTCCGCGGTCTCACCCAGTCCATCGCGGCGGAGGGTGACGGCGACGTTCGCGCCTTCTCGATCAGTACCGCCTACGTGAAGACGCCGCTCGTGACGGATCAAATCCCGGACACCGCCGAACAACGCGGGATTTCGGTGGACGAAGTGGTCGAAGACGTGATGCTCGGCCAATCCCGGACGAAAGAGATGATGACGCCACAGGAGGTGGCGAACCTGTTCGTCTTCGGGTTCTCGAAGCACGCGAGTCATCTGAACGGCGGCGACCTACTGTTCGACGGCGGCATGACGCTGACCTACGACTGAGTCCCGACGCGCGGTTTCGATGGAACGGGACGAAAATAACGCCGAAAACGAGGGACCACATCGAACTGCCGACGTGGTCATTTGGCGGGTCCAGAGTTACCCGTCGATCATCCCCACAGCCAATCCGTGAACCATACGGCGAGGCCGAGGAGGACTGATGCGATGCCGATCGGTTGGAACGGCGGAATGATCAGCATGACTACTCCGGCGGCGATCAAGAGGATTGCCAACTCCTCTTCCGCGTACTCTTCTGTGAACCGGACGAACAACGATCTGTTGTCCTCTTGTTCGGTAGATACGTTCTGTTCGGTTTCTTCGGTTGCCATATCTTTCCCCCGCATACGCAGAGGGGACGACCCTATTTCCCTCCCCCGTCAGTTCACGAAATCAGATCGTATCTGATGGAGTCATTTCCACGTTATATTCCCATGGGAATGTCCGATTTAATACGCGAACATCGTATTTTTCGATTCGAAGGGACCGACCGGGCGATAGAAGCCGTTTCGATGGACCACGTCCCCCGAGCGGCGGCGACGTATACGACATTTCATCGGTACGTCCCCGTTTGTGTCTGTTTCCCGTCCGAGAGTACGATCTAAGCGATCATTGAACCGACTCCCACGACGACACACACGTTCGAACGATCGTCCGTCGGTCGTTCCGACGCGGTTACCGGGAGTACTCCGGAACACACCAAACCTCCAATAGCTCCCCGTTCAAATAATTACCCGTGAGGACAGCAATGTACACGAAAATGGAGGACTCACTTATCGATCGTCAAAAGAACGGACGGGTCACATGGTAGACGAGCCGGACCCGCAAGTGCAGGACGTCCTGTCGCTGTTGGGTCAATCCACGGTCGCCCGGTTACAGGGTCGCGGCCTCACGGTTTCGGCCGCCCGCTCGATGATGGAGGAGCGGCGACCCTCGCCCAACCGGAATCGGTCGGGCAAATCGAGGAGTTCGAGATCGAAGGCCCGGACGAACCGATTCCGGTTCGACTGTACCAACCCGACGGTGATGGCGATACCCGACCACTGGTGGTGTACTACCACGGCGGCGGGTTCGTGCTGGGCGACTTGGACGGCGTGGACCCCATCTGTCGGCGACTCGTGAACGAAGCCGATTGCGTCGTCCTGTCGGTCGATTACCGACTCGCGCCGGAACACCCCTTCCCGGCCGGGTTCGAGGATGCCTACGCCGCCGCCGCGTGGGCGAGCGAACAGGCCGCCGTCCTCGGCGTCGATTCCGACAAAATCGCCGTCGCCGGCGACAGCGCAGGTGGAAACTTCGCGGCCGCCGTCGCGCTGGCCGCTCGGGATCGCGGCGGCCCCGACCTCGCCCACCAACTGCTCATCTATCCGGTCGTCCGCTCGCCGGTCCAACCGGCACCTGATTCCATCGAGGAGAACGCCACGGGCTACCTCCTCGAAGCCGACGCGATGGAGTGGTTCGAGGAGCAGTACTTCGCCCGCCCCTCGGACGCGCGAAACGAGTACGCCCATCCACTGCTGGCCCGCGACCTTTCGGATCTCGCACCGGCGACCGTCGTGACTGCCGGTTTCGACCCGCTCCGCGACGAGGGAATCTCCTACGCCGACCGACTCGCGGAGGACGGCGTGCCGGTCGAGCACCGCAACTACGAGGCGATGATCCACGGCTTTGCGAGCATGGTCGGCGCCGTGGACCGGACCGACGATTTTCTGGCTTACGCTGGCGCGCGGTTACGGGACGCGTTCGAGGAATAAAATCAGTCGAGCAGTTCCAGCGCGTCCACGACGCGCTGGATCATCTTTCGCTGGCCGCGTCGCAGGTTCTTCGAGACGGCCGGTTTCGAGACCCCGAACTCGTCGGCCAGCGTTCCGAGCGTCGCGGAGCGCGGACTCTGGAAGTAGCCGTCCCGAACCGCGTGTTCCAGTTCGTCGCGCTCGACGTCCGAGAGGTCACGACAGCCGTCGATGAGCGTCATCGCGGCCCCGGCGTTCTGTACGAGGTTCTGGAGGTCGGGCAGGTCGGGCGTCTCGCGTGACACCACGTCGAACTCGTTCTTCCATTCGAGTTCCGAGAGCGCGCCGTTGGCCACGTCCTCGTGGTCGAAGCCGACGTGCCACAGTTCGTGGCCGTCCTCGATGTAGAACGGGCCGGTGATGTAGCCGTCGTGGTTTCTGATCGCTTCCATCGCCTCCGTCTGTCCGATGACGGTACGGATGTGCGCGACGTTGTCCCGCTTCGACAGCAGCGAACAACCGTGCATGTTGTCGTGTTCGCGGAGCGCCTGCAACCCGTGTTCGAGTTCGTTCCTGTCCTCCCCCTCCACGACCAGCCGCGTCTCCAACTCCTCCGCCGAGCGGTCGAAATCCCAGTGGACGGCGGAGTACGTCACCCCGTAGTCGTCGGAGGTGTCGATGAACGGGCAGTCGTACTGCTCCATGTCCATCGTGAGGTCTATCATTATCGTTCGCTCTGTTACCGCGAACCATACGTAAGACGAGTTAAAATAGTTTTCTTATCTGTTGGAGGAAGTTGATTACTGACGGTCGATTTCCGAGCGAGGTAATCGAGGGCGGTCAGGGAGTCGTACCGAAGTCCAAAACGAAACTAGGAATTATTTTTCGGCGCTTTCCATTCGTCTCGGCGGAGATAGACGGTCATGAGTCCGAACGCCAGGCCACCCATACCACCAATGAACAACTGGTAAGACCCCTGTTTGTCGAAGACGAGCGTCCCGATGGCCGCCCAGATGACAGCCCAAATCACGACCATGACCGGAACGAAAATCCACGGGTTTTGGAGGTTGAATTCCACCATACCCGATATTTGTTTCACACAATCAAATAAATGTTGGAAGATGGGGGTGTGCACCGAATCGTTCACCCTTGAAGCCCGTTCCCCACCGAAATTCTGCAGGAACGGAAACTTCGGCGGCGCTCCAGAAAAGCCGAAAGCTCTCACGCGGATCAACTACGTCGATATCCGTCTCTTATCCATCGTTCGAGGATGAAGACGAGGGAGAGAAGGAACCCCGTCTGGGCACCCGAAACCACCTGATCGACCGGGTCACCCGAAAATAAGAGACCGACGAGTAGCCACGTCACCATTCCGAAGACTACCATACCGGGTATGAATATCGACGGATTTTCCGGGCGCATCGTCTTCATGAACGTCACATTATTTTCAACTAACTAACCAGTACTGGTAACCTCAGATCCGAACCGTTCGCCACTTCCGTGAAAACGGAATTCCAGTCTATTCCCCGCCGAACTCCGCCGTAACGGTTTCCCGATCGATTTTCGACGGCCCGGACATCGGCATCTCGCCCACGAACGCGAGGTAGCGCGGACGCTTGAACCGGGCGAGTTTGCCGTCCAGAAATTCCTCCACGTCCGGGAGCGTGAGCGACTCGTCCCCCTGAACGACGGCCTTCCCGACCTGTCCCCACTTCTCGTCGGGGACACCGATGACGACGACCTCCTCGACCTTCGGATGGTCGGCGATGACGTCCTCGATTTCGGCGGGGTAGACGTTCTCGCCGCCGCTGACGTACATATTCTTCTTCCGCCCCTCGATGTAGACGTATCCTTCGTCGTCTACGCGCGCGAGGTCCCCCGTCGAAACCCAGTCGCCGGAAGACTCGCTCCGCTCGCCTTCAGTGCTCCCGTTCGCTTCGCTCACGGGAATACCGAACGTCTCCACGCTCTCCTCGGGATTCTTCCAGTAACGGTCGGCGGCGTGGGGCGAGGCGAGTTCGAGTTCGCCGATTTCACCGGTCGAAAGCGGTTCGCCGTCGTCGTCCACGACGCGGGCATCGACGTGCATCGCCGGGACGCCAACGCTGTCGGATTTCTCGTGGGGCCACCCGTCGGGCAGGGTGAAGTTGTTCGGCCCGCACTCCGTGAGGCCGTAGCCCTGCGTGAGTTCGACGTCCCGGTCCCACCACGCTTCCATCACGGAGTGGCGACACGGGCCGCCGCCGCTCTTGGCGAATCGAAGCGTCGAGAGGTCGGTGTCCGCCCACTCGTCGTGGCGGCACATCATCCGCAGGACGGCGGGCACCGCGACGAGAACCGTCGCACCCTCGGATTCCACCATCCGGAGCACGGATTCGGGGTCGAACTCGCGGGCGATGACGACCCGCGCGCCGAGGTGGAACAGTGGAACCGTCAGCACGTTCCACCCGCCGGTGTGGAACAGCGGGAACACCATCGGCGTCACGTCCTCGGGGCGAAGCCCCCACGCCGTAATCGTGTTGAACGAGTTCCAGACGATGGACCCGTGCGTGATAACCGTCTCCTTCGGGACGCCCGTCGAACCGCCCGTGTGCAGGAAGAGATGCGGGTCGTCCATCGACAGCGAGGCCGTCTCGACCGGCGAATCGTCCGCCGGAAGCGCCGCATTCCACGATTTGGCCTCCAAAACCTGCGATTCGGACTCGTTCGGCGAGTCCGAATCGCTCGTCGGTAGACGGAGTACCGAACTCTCGAACTCGCGGGCGTGGTGTGTTGAGCACGTCGTCCGCGAGTTCCGAGAACGGTTCCTCCACGACGAGCAGTTCCGGATCCACGTCGTTCAGCATCTGGACGAGTTCGCCCGCCGCGAGGCGGTGTGAGAGCGGTGCGAGCACGCCGCCGGTCTTTCCCGTGCCGAAGAAACAGTCGATGAGTTCCGGCCGGTTTCGGGAGATAGCGGCGACGCGTTCCCCGTCTTCGACCCCGTGCTCGCGGAGCAGACGGGCGGTTCGGTTCGCCCGCCGGTCGAGTTCCCGATAGGTGTAGCGCTCGCCCGTCGTGGCGCTCCACGACTCCCACCCGTTCGGGTGAGAGTTGCGCCCGTTTTTCGCTCCACGCGCCGACCCAGTCGTACGGTCGTGTGGAGTGATCAGGCATCGTCGATGAAAGTGCGGAGTCGTTCGTTTACCGCGTCGGCCTGCTCGATGAAGAAGAGGTGTGGGCCGCCGTCGAACAGTTCGAGTTCGGCGTGCGGAAGCAGTTCCGCGAGCAGTTCCCCGTTTTCGACCGGAAGCACGCGGTCAGCGGTTCCGTGCGCGATGAGGGTCGGAATCGAGATTTCACCGAGTCGGTCGCTGGCGTCGAAGTTCATCACACCCATGGCCTGCGCCTCCCTCCCCGCGTCGGAGGCATCGCCCTCCAGTCGCCAGTCCACGATGTCGGAGACGACGTCGTCGTGTTCCGCGGCGAACTCGTCGGTCATCGCGGGATCCATCTTGTAGCGAATCTCCTCGCGTTCGTCGTACCCCTCGGGCACGTCGAACATCTTCTCCTGCGTCTCGGGCGGCGTCGGCACCGCGTTCTCGCCGCCAGGCGTAGTGCAGAGCAGAGACAGCGTCTCCGCGCGGTCGTAATCGAGGACGTATTCCTGGGCGATCATCCCGCCCATGCTCGCCCCGACGATGTGGGCGGATTCGACGCCGACCGCGTCGATGACGGCGTCGAGGTCGCTCGCCATCTCCTCGATGCTGTACGGGCCGTCCGGCGCGTCGGATTTACCGGTTCCGCGGTTGTCCCACACGACGACGTGGTAGTCGTCCTCGAACGCTTCGCGTTGCCAACGCCACATCCATCGTCCGTAGCCGAGTCCCTCCACGAAAACGATGGTTTCGGCGTCCGTCGGACCGCCCTCCTCGTAGAAGAGCGAGACGCCGTCGTTGTCGGTAAATGGCATACGAAGGGCGACGCGTGTTCGCGTAATCAACCCCCTGTTTTACATGTTAACCCGGAGATTCATTCCGGCGCGGAACCGAGTTCGGGTATGCCAGTCGCATCCGTCGGGGACGCCGAAACGGCGACGTTGGAACTGACTCAGGAACGCATCGACCAGTTCGCCGCACTCACCGGCGACGAAAACCCGCTCCACGTGGACGAGGAGTACGCCGAAGAGGGCCTCTTCGGCGGCCGCGTCGCCCACGGCGCGCTCACGGCCAGCGTCGTCAGCGCCGCGCTCGCGGCGCTTCCCGGCGACATCGTCTATCTCTCGCAAAATTTGGAGTTCGAAAACCCGTCCGGCCGGGCGAAACCGTCAGCGCAACCGCGACCGTAACCGAGGATTTGGGAACGGACCGACTCGCGGTGGAAATCGACGCTGAAACCGACAGACAGGTGCTCTCAGGTGAGACGACGATCATGTCGCCGGCACGAATAGCGCCGAGTAGTTCGATCGGTCCCGATATTCTACTGGCGGCGGTTTTCTCACCTTACGCGAAGTTCGACACGATACCGCCTCGAATCCGCCGATTTCCGTTTTCGGGGTCGATAGCATCGGCTGGAGCAGTGTTGGTACAAGATGGAGAATGATCGGGGGTGATTAGTCAGCCGAAACGTGCTCCGCCGCGTTTCGGTTGATGGCGTTGAGCAGGAACGATCCACCGCCGAAGAGACCGACCGCGCCGACGAAGACGACGACTGCGCCGACGAAGAACGGGACGCCCGGCGAATAGGCGTCCTTCAAGTATCCGGCGAGGACCGGCGCGATGGCCGCACCCGACCACCGCAGGAAGTTGTACGCGCCGCTGCTGACCGAGCGCGTGAACGGCGACACCTGAATGGCGAACGTCGTGAACATCGCGTTGGCGATACCGCAGAAGATACCCGAAATCACGATGACTGGGAGCAGTAGTTCCGCCTGTCCTTCCGCGAATCCGGCCGCGGCGAGGACGAGGGCCATTCCAAGCACGTCAGCGAACAACACTTTCGATGCGTCGAACCTGCTCGTCAACCAGTTCACGACGAACACCGAGGAAATCGCCACGAGCGCACCCCACGCGAAGAACGTCACGCCGAGCGCCGTGGCCGAGAGGTCCGGAAGCGTAAGCGGCGAGTACGCGAGGATGGTGAAGAACCCGAAGCTGTAACAGAGACCGATGAGGGCGTTGACCAGCACGGGCGGATTTTTCAGCGCCATGATCATGTCCGCGGGCGTCGCTTGCTCCTTTCCTTCCGGTTCACGGAGGAAGGCGAGCGAGACGATGAGGGCGAGCGCCATCAGCGTCGCCGTACCGAAGAAGGGGTAGCGCCACGAGAACGAACCGAGATAGCCGCCGAGAAGCGGGCCGCCCGCGATGCCGAGGCGAGCGCCGCCTCGTACAGCATGATGGCTTCTTCAGTCCCGCCTTCCGCGAGGCCGACGATGACGGCGAGTGCCGTCGAGGTGAACAACGCGTTACCGAAACCCCACCCCCCGCGCACGATGGCGAGTTCGGTGATGGAGTTCGACAGTCCCGCGAGTGTCGCCATCACGACGACGATGGCGAGACCGACGATGATGACTCGTTTGTTGCCGAATCTGGCACTCAAAACGCCCGATACGAGCATGGCGACCGCCATCACGATCAGGTAGGTGGTGAACAACAGTTCGACTTCCGCCCCCGACGCGCCCATCTTGTCGCCGATGATGGGGAGCACCGGGTCGACGACGCCGATTCCGAGAAACGCGACGAACGTTGCGAACGCCGTCGCCAGAACGGCAGGGGAAAAACGATCCGTAACTGTTCGTGTAGATGTACTCATCGGACAGTCATAGGTCTAACTCCCCATTTAACTTGTTGGTTTCGTCACCACCGACCAGTGACGGCCCGTATCGGGTGTTTATCCAACATCTTCTTTCGTTTCGTAACGGACGATAGACGGTCAGAATGCAACTTACTGACTGGTCAGTAAACACGAAGTCGGGAGAGGTGGCACACGAACGCTCCCGGACTCGTTGGTCAGGTGTATCTCCCGGTTTCAGCACCACAGGTTTCACAATAGAACGCGACTCCGCCATCTATCTCCTCGGGGACTGCCGGGGTCCGCTCGTCACACGACGGGCACGTGCGGCGGAGTTCCATCGGTTCGTCGTCGCGCGGCGCGCCGAGGGCGAGGACGACGAGTCGTTCGTCGCCGCTGTTCCGTCCCTGTTGCCACTCGCCCGGCGCGAACCGTATCAGTTCACCCGAAACGACCACGACGTCACCGTCCTCGGTTTCGAACGTCGCCGTCCCCGAGAGCACGTAGAACACCTCCTCCTGTTCGAGGTGACGGTGATAGCAATGACCGACGTGTTCGCCGGGAGCGCGTTCGAAGTAGTTGATCGCGAGGCCGGTCGTCCCGAGCGCTTCCGAGAGCGGGTGGAAAAACCGTGAGCGGTCCTCGTCCTCACCGGGGTTTTCGATTGCGACTTTTTTCATTCCGGTCGGGATTCGCGGCGAGATGCATAACGGTTTGGCGTGCACTGAAACTGTCGCCGGGATCGCCTGGGTCGCCGGGTTTGCCGTGCTCGCTCGCAGTCCGCCGCTCGACCCGGGCCAACTCGCCCACTGTATTTTTACCCGTGCCCGTTGCCCACATGACCCATGACGACGACAGCCGAACTGGCGGATTTCGTGGCGGAAACGAGCTACGACGACCTCTCGGCGGACACGGTGGACGAACTGAAAAAGCGCGTGCTCGACTCGGTTGGAATCGCCGTGGGTGCGATGGGGGAGGAACCCGTGGAAGCGGTGCGAGCGACCGTCGAGGAGATGAACGACGGAGGAGATTGCACCCTCTGGGGAGGAGGGGGTGCGTCCCCCCCGGACGCGACCATGCTGAACACCGCGTACGTTCGCTACCTCGATTACATGGATTCGTTTCTCGCACCCGGCGAGACGCCGCACCCGAGCGACAACATCGCGGCGGCCATCGTCTGCGGTGAGTACGCCGATAGCACCGGCGAGGAACTCATCGCCGCGATAGCCATCGCCTACGAGATACAGGCGGAACTGGCGTGGAACGCGCCGGTTCGGGACCGCGGTTGGGACCACGTCACCCACACCGTCATCTCCGCGAGTGCGGGGGCGTCGAAACTGCTCGGCCTGAATCGGGAGGAAACCCGGTCGGCGATCGGTATCGCCGGGACTGCGCACAACGCCCTCCGGGTGACGCGAACCGAAGGAATCTCGGAGTGGAAGGGACTCGCCTCCGCGAACACCGCCCGAAACGCCGTCTACTCCGCGATGCTGGCGAAGAACGGCGTGGAGGACCGACGAACCTCTTCGAGGGACAGAAAGGATGGAAACAGATAGTCGCCGGGGAGTTCGACGTGGACCTGTCGCCGGGCGAGCGCGTCCACGACGTGATGACGAAACGCTACGTCGCCGAGACGTACGCCCAATCCGCCGTGGAGGGGATCATCGAACTGGCCGAGCAGGAGGACATCGACCCCGAGCACGTCGAGTCGATCCATCTCGACACGTTCGCGGGCGCGAAACTCATCATCGGCGGCGGCGAAGGGTCGCGCTACGAAGTCGAGACGAAAGCGCAGGCGGACCACTCCCTGCCGTACATGCTCGCCGCCGCGCTCATCGACCGCGAGATGACCAACACACAGTACGACCCCGACAGAATTCAGCGGGACGACGTTCAGGAACTGCTCCGAACCGTCGAAGTCGAGGAGGACGAGGCGTTGACCGACCGTTTCGAGGCTGGCGAGATGCCGGCCAACATCGACATAGAGATGGACGATGGCACGACCTACCGAGTCGAGAAGGACGATTTCGCGGGGCATCCGAACAACTCGATGTCGTGGGAACAGGTCGAATCGAAGTTCGACCGGATAGCGAGCGCCTACGACGACTCGCGGCGCGAGGAAATCGTCGGGACGGTACGCGGAATGGACGATCACACCGTCGTCGACCTCGTGGAACTGTTGGACTGACAGAGGTAGTCCTGGGTAATCTCGTGATTCGTGTGAGGCTACTCGACGTATAGGTTGTGAATGGATAGCATATAACTCAGCAATCAGTTCGACAATACTGACGATTACCAGACACTACGAATCCGGTCGGGTGGGCTTTATCGGATAAGGTCGCTCGAAGAATTCGGTCTGAAAGGCCTGAATTCAAGCATTGCAGACGTCATGTCGCGCTTATTCGGTTCCGAGTCGGATAGCCGAATGATACCCGGCAAACCGTTCGATAAAACGGTACCAGGGGTTGAAATACAGTTGCGGCGACACGAGAAAGTGGACGACGAACACAGGCAACGTGCCGGTGTCGTCCAAGGTAGATACAATGAAAAAAGGACTTAGAATGCTGCTCGTGATGACCGTCGTGGCCAGTGTCTTCGTGGTTGGCTTCGCCGGTAACGCGGCCGCATACGGACACCATCACGCAGGAGACTCCCAGCACAGTGCCCAGTGGGCAAGTTCGCACGTAGACCAAGAGCAGTACGTCGCACAGGGTAACGCCAACTCGCAGGAAGACAGCTACGCAATCTCCGCTGCGGTCGGCTGGAACGGTGGCGAAGCCGAATCGGGCGACGCGTACTCGGTTCAAGCGAGCTACCAGAACAACGACAACACGCAAGCCGCGTGGTCCGGAGCAGGCAACTGGAACGAACAAGAAAACTAAGCTTTCAACGCGGTACTGACCGCAGGGGATTCGTCCCCAACTGATAACCAATTCGTCAATTTTTCCGGCCGTCTACGTCACGACGACCAGTAATCGGTGTTGTGCGTCGAGTGGTCGCCAAATAACAAAGCACGATAGATCCGTCATTTCATCAAGCTATGACCATACACGAAGGAATCCCGGCCGACGCGGACGACTCGACCGAGCGTGACGAACGACGTAGGAAGGTGAGTCGGAGAGCACACGTCGTCGCCGTCGTTTTCGTCGTCGTCCTCTCGTCGATGGCGAGCGTCGGCGTCCTCGCGGGAGCACCATCGCCGCAGCACCCCGATTCGGTCGCCAATAGCTGTTCCCCGGACGCCGGAGCGGGCGACCACGTCGCGTGGCACGTCAAACGCTACGGTGCTGGCTGTCACGAGAACGAGTTTACCCGATTTCCGGAAGGTGAACAGATAGACCACATCGGCGATCCGCCGTGGGTGCCGCTGTAGGCGACGGGCAATAGCGAACTACACCGAAAATACTGAATTTCACGGGGATTGACGAACTCACACCGTTGTGCGGCGGCGGACGTGCGAAATCGTTACTACACGGTAGCGGAATCACTGTACGATGAACGCTCGGGACGCTGTTATCGAAGTCGGTATCGCGGTGCTCTCGTTTCTCGTCGTGGGCGTGCTCGCGACGGAACTCCTCCGGGAGCGCATCTGGCCCTCGTTACTGGTCGGGATTCCGACCGGGTTGATCGCCGGTATCGTCGTCTTCGGGGTGATACATTACGTCCGCGCCCGTGACTGAGTTCGGTTCTCGACTGGATCCAACGAACCTCGTCCGAGTCCAACGAACGCGTGCCGCCCAACTCCTTTTGTAGCTGTTCGTCGTAGCCCGTTCGGGGGTTTCATGACCGGCAGGATATTCGACTTCTGCAAAGTAACGAGCCGCGAATCGCCCCGTAACCGACAACCATAGTTCCATCAACAACCATGCCTATAGAAAATCGAGCGTTCGACTTCCTACACCACAACGACCGACCAGACAAACCGCGTGAGACCGGTATCACCGAGATGCGGGGGCCATACTACGATCCGATGGGGCCCCGTGAACTGAAGGACATCCTCGAAACGATGGGGTGGTACATCGACATCTACAAATTCAGCGGCGGATCGTTCGCGTTGATGCCCGAGGACGCCGTCACCGAACTCATCGACATCTGTCACGAGCACGACGTCAAGGTCTCGACCGGCGGGTTCATCGAGAACGTCCTCGTGCGCGACCACGACAAGGTCGAGAAGTACATCGAGGAAGCGGAGAACCTCGGCTTCGACATCGTCGAGATTTCCAGCGGGTTCCTGGCGACCGGTACCGACGATATGATTCGGCTCACAGAACTCGTTCAGCAGTACGACATCGAGCCGAAACCCGAGATCAACGTCCAATTCGGTGCGGGCGGTGCCTCCGATCCGGAGGACTTGGAGCGCGGCGGACAGCAGAGTCCCGAGCAGGCCATCGAGGAAGGAAAGCGACACCTCGAAGCCGGTGCCGAATTACTGATGGTCGAAGCGGAAGGAATCACCGAGGAAGTCACGGAATGGCGCACGGACGTGGCCTTCCAGATCGCCAACGAGTTGGGTATCGAAAACCTGGTGTTCGAAGCACCCGCCCCCGATATGTTCGAGTGGTACATCAAGAACTTCGGCCCGAACGTCAACCTGTTCGTCGACAACTCACAGGTCGTCGAACTCGAATGCATGCGTTCCGGCCTGTGGGGCAAGTTCGACAGTTGGGGGCGCACCGTCACGTTCGGCACCGATTGAAGCCTCGAAGCACGTACGAGGGGGAGTGATCGACCCGAACCCCACCAGTCCGCCAGTCGATATTTAGGGTTGTCCGTCCACCAACAGCACATGGAGTACGAGACGATGGGCGGCGAGGAGATTCCGAAGATAGGCCTCGGAACGTGGCGGATGGAAGGTGGGACGTGCCGCGATGCGGTCTCGACGGCGCTCGACCTCGGCTACCGACACATCGACACCGCACAGGCCTACGGCAACGAGCGGGAGGTCGGGCAGGCCATCGAACACTCGGACGTCGACCGCGATGACGTGTTTCTGACGACGAAGGTGTGGCCGATGCACCGCAAACGGACCGACATCGTGAACTCCGTCAACGAGAGTCTCACGAAGCTCGGTACCGAATACGTCGATCTGTTGCTCATCCACTGGCCGAACCCGCTCGCCTCGACGGGAGAGGTGATGCGGACGCTGTCCGACCTCCAGAACGACGGGTTGACGCGACACATCGGCGTGAGCAACTTCGGCGTCGAGCAGTTGGAGGAGGCTCGGAACGAGGCCACGGTGGACGTGTTCACCGACCAACTCCAGTTTCACCCGTTCAACCCGCAGGAAGAGCTACTGGAATACTGCCAAGAGAACGACGTGCTGTTGACGGCCTACAGTCCGCTCGCACACGGCGGAGCCATGCACGACCACGTGCTCACTGAACTCGGCAAGAAGTACGACAAAACGCCCGCACAGGTCGCGCTTCGATGGGTGACACAACAGGAGAAGGTGGTCACGATTCCGAAGTCCACGAGCGAGGAGCACCTGAAACAGAACCTCGACGTGTTCGACTTCGAATTGACCGAAACGGAGATGGCGCTGATCGCCCGCCCGTCCCGCCTCCGAACCGGACTCTCGATGGTTCGCGGTCGATTGGGGCGGTAATTTCCGTTCGGTATCTCCGTCGAATCCGCTCCACTCAGCAGTTCTACAAGCGGAACATCAGCCATAGAGAGATAGATCGTCGGCGTTCTCAGTCGCTTTCGGTATTCCCAGCAGGATCGTTTACCCAGCCCTCAGACAGCAGCCCAAGTATGAATATTCGTATCAGTGAGTCTTTGAACTGGGAATAACCGCTCCAACCGTAGCTCTCGTGACCCTCTTTTTGAGCGACTACCAGTTCGAGGACGGACAACAGCTCGATGACCATTTCGGGAGTGAGATCGCGGATCAATCCGTCGCACCGTGCTTGAATATCTTCGATTAGCGGTGCGATCCGACGGATAACGTTCGCTTTTACTTCTTCGACTTTCTGCGCATCAACCTCTCGGAGTATCTCCAGCGGTGCTTCATGGCTCCGTAATAACAGCGGTCGTTTCTCGAACTCGGTGGTCCACGTTTGGAAGAGTCGTTCGAGTTGTCGCTCGGGAGCTTGTAATTCCTTCAACTCGGCTTCGACGACATCGATTACCCCGTCTTGTTGTCTGTGCAGAACCTCCACATAGATTTCTCCCTTCGTGTCGAAGAAACGGTAAAACGTACTTTTTGCGATCCCCACCGGTTCAGTAATGTCCTCGATAGTGGTTTTCTGGTAGCTTAGCAACGTGAACAGTTCTTGTGCAGTTTCGATCAGCTGTTCTCTGATCTCCTCTCGTTCCTCGTCACTGAAGTTGTGCATACTTCTACCACTAGTGATGTGAGTGATGACTATATTGTTCCTCATTCACGATCGTATGACCGAAATGGATATACAGTTATGAGTCCAAGCAAGTGGTATGCACCGGACGCGAAATCCCTCGATACGATCTATAAGTGGAGTTCTCGAAAACGAGGACACAGCGATTTTTACGTCAGGTAGTCCGGAGCGGGTTCTATGAGCGTCATCGAAGCCGAGGACCTTCGATTCACGTACGCTGGAGCGAACTCACCAACATTAGAGGGACTGGAGTTCGATGTCGAACCCGGAGAGATATTTGGATTCCTCGGACCGAGTGGAGCGGGGAAAACCACGACCCAGAAAATTCTGATCGGACTGTTAGACGACTACGAAGGGAGGGCGACCGTGTTTGACCGGGAAGTTCGCGACTGGGGACCCGAATACTACAAACGAATCGGAATCGCTGCCGAGACCCCAAACTTGTATCATAAATTAACCGGACGGGAAAATCTCGAACTGTTCGCGTCGCTCTACGGCGGCGCGAAGCGAGACCCGTTCGAGTTGCTCGACCGAGTCGGAATGGGCGATGCAGTCGATCAATTCGTCGAGGAGTACTCGAAGGGCATGCGGATGCGATTGAACTTCGTCCGCGCACTCGTTCACGAACCGGAGTTAGTGTTCTTCGACGAACCGACCGCGGGCATCGATCCGACGAATGCAAAAGAAGTCAAGAGTATCATAGAGGAGTACAGGGACGCGGGGAATACGGTTTTCCTCACAACTCACGACATGAGCGTCGCTAGCGAGTTGTGTGACACTATCGCGTTCATGATCGATGGTCGCCTTCCGGTCATCGATGCTCCCCGAGAGCTCAAATTGGAACACGGCCAAGCGGCAGTCCGTGTCGAATTCCGGCGGAACGGAGCACTCGAATCCGCGGAATTCCCGCTTTCGAATCTCGGGACGAACGAGGCCTTTCAGGAGTTGTTGCAACGAACTCGCGTCGAAACGATTCACACGGAAGAGGCGACGCTCGAAGATGTGTTCCTCGACATCACTGGTGAAACCTTAGTATGAGTTCGAACCACAATGAAGTGGCGGAGAGTAACAAATCGGGGTCGAGTTCAGTTCAAACCCCGCTACGGGCGATGGTTCTCGCGGATATTCGCTTGCAGGTCAGATATGGGTTATACCTCGTGTACGCCATCTTGACGGGTATTTTCATCGTCGGACTTCAACTGCGACCGGCCGGACTTCGAACTGATCTCGGGGTACTCGTAATCGTCTCCAATCCCACGAGCCTCGGTTTCTACTTTATCGCCACATTGATCATATTCGAGAAGACCGAGGGCGTGTTAGACGCGTTAGTGGTCTCGTCTCTCACCGTCCGTGATTATCTCCTCTCAAAAGCAGTTACACTGTCCCTCATTGCGATCTCATCGGGAGTTCTCATCGCGCTCTTCGTTCGGAGTACGACACCGAGAATAGCGATACTGATTATCGGAATTGCGCTTTCGGCACCGCTGTTCGTGTTCATCGGGGTGATCGGTGTCGCGCGGTTTGATTCGATCAACCAATACTTCCTCAGCTCTGTCGTCTGGGCAGGCGTCCTGTTCGTTCCACCGATATTCGGTTATCTCGGCTTCGTCCACAGTCCACTCCTGTACTTACTCCCGACGAAGCCAGTACTACTCATCGTGGAGGCGGGATTCCGTCCAATTGCTCACTGGAAGCTCCTCTACGCCATCAGCTATCTGCTGATCGGTGATGTCGTCGCATACAAAGGGGCAAAATTGGCGTTCGAAAAGTACATCGTTCGCGGCGAGACGAAGCGTCCGAGCGTTGGATTTGGTGGACGTATCTCGACGAGACAGCGAGGAAATCGGGAACTAGTACCGTCATCCCCCTGGAAAGCGATGGCTCGTGCGGATTTCAGAAACCTAATTCGAGATCCGTTGCTCTGGTTCACGTTTCTCACACCACTTTTACTGGCGCTGATGGTGAGATTCGGTGTTCCCTGGCTTGCGACTATGGCCGGGCCAGCGATACCGTTGCATCAGTACTATTCGCTCATCGTCGGTTCGATGGCGTTGGCTGCGCCCGGCATCTTCGGGTTCGTCATCGGAATAATCGTCCTCGAAGACCGGGAACAGAGTGTACTCACGGCCTACGTAACGAGTCCGCTCTCCTCCACCGGCTATCTCGGGTATCGATTCACGACCACCTATCTCCTGAGCGTTATCGTCACGATTCCCACGGTTTGGTTGACCGGTCTTATTCCGGTCCCGCCAGCGATCATCGTCGGGACCGCAGCAGTCAGTTCCCTCACCGCACCGCTGTTCGCCTTCTCGTTGGGCGCAGTGGCCTCGAATACCGTCGAGGGTATCGCGGTGAGTAAATTTGCTAACATCATCATGTTGGGACCGTCCGCGGTCATCGCATTGGTCCCCGAACCGATTCAATTTGCCATCGGAGTGCTTCCGATGTATTGGCCGGTAAAGGCGTTCGTCGTCGGCGTCGGGGGAGGCGGAGAGTGGATCGTTTATCTCCTTCTCGGTGTGTGTAGCCACGGTATCGCCATTTCCGTTTTTGGATGGTGGTTCATCAGGCACGCAAAATAGAGCGATATCGCCGATGGAGTATTTTAGTTTGTAACGGGACGAGAACGGACGGCGTCTGGTGAGCGAACCGCTTTTCACGGCCGATACGAACGGCTTTCAGTCCGATTCCCCGC
This sequence comes from Haladaptatus sp. R4, assembly GCF_001625445.1. NCBI lineage: Archaea > Methanobacteriati > Methanobacteriota > Halobacteria > Halobacteriales > Haladaptataceae > Haladaptatus > Haladaptatus sp. R4. The sequence continues at coordinate 85,121 of NZ_LWHG01000034.1, forward strand.
CGACGGCGCGGAGTTCGTCCACGATGGCCGCTCCGACGCTGACGACGTTGTCCAGCGTGGCGTCGAACGTTTCCTTCTCCACGCCGTCGTGGAGGCTCTCCCGAATCGACTGGCCGTCGTACGGCCGGTCGAAGTTGACGACGCCGCGGACGCTCAGATATCTGTCCAGCAACCCGAATCGGTCGAGGGCAGTCGCGGTTCCCATCTCCTCCATCTCCGTCGTCGCGTAGGTTCCCGCGTCGTACTCGTCCACGAGCCACTGAGCCTGCTCGGCGACCGTCCCGCCGTGCCAGAACTCGTCGCTACAGAGCGTCGTTCCGACGGCCACGCTCGGATCGGACCGCGCGACGTCCGTCGAGTAGTGATCCCGATACGCCCTCGAAGCCCCCGAATCGCGTAGCTCGACCGATTTCCCGGCATCGAGGGCCGTCGTCACGAGTTCGTCGTTCAGGTGATAGACGTAGTCGTGCGGTCGATACGAGAACGGTTCGAGGGGGTGAGTTCGTTCTTCCTCCGTTTCGCCGTCACGGGCCGCCCAGCGATGTTTCTTGTCCCAATCGACGATGGCGTCGGCGACGAACACCGACCCGAGCGTTCCCACGTCCGGCGGCGTCCCCGCGACGCGACCGTGACGAAGTACGCCGAAGAGCAGTCGAATTTCCGCGAAGCGAGGATGGCGGTCACGGTGGCCGCCGCTTCCGGTTTCCCCATCCCGGTTGACGTGATTCCGATGCCGTCGTCGGTGTAGTAAACCGGCATGTTCGCGCCGGGGACCGACGCAGAGTTCTCGAACTCGTAGGTCGAGAGCCACCGTTCGAACTCGTCGGGGAGGTCTTTTTTCATCTCGAAATCGTCCGCCGCGAAGGCGGGCAACAGGAGTACGTCGAGCGAAATCGGCCCCTTCGTCTCCGTCATACGCGAACTCACTCCACCGGAATCTCGACCAGCGTCATGCCGTCGCTCTCGACGGCCTCGGTCAGCGCTTCCTCGATCTCGTCCCACGTCTCGGCCGACGCCGTCGATACCGAAGCTCTCGGCGAACTTCACGAAGTCGGGGTTCGTGAGTCCGGTGCCGAAGTGTTCGCCGAACTCCTCCTCCTGTTCCTCGGTGATGAGTTTGTACTCGTCGTCGTTGAAGACGATGATGGTGTAATCGCAGTCGAGGCGAGTCGCCGTGTCGATCTCCGCGCCGTTCATCAGGAATCCGCCGTCACCCGTTGCGACGACGACCTCGGAATCGAGCGCGAGGTCCGCCGCGAGGCCGCCCGGAACGCCGATACCCATGCTGGCGAGGCCGTTCGAGACGAGGACCGTGTTCGGTTCGTAGGTCGGGAAGTCCTGGGCGATTGCCATCTTGTGACTGCCGACGTCCGAGACGAGCACGTCGTCGTCCACCCGCCATCGCCTCGCGGAGGACGGGGAGGACGTTTTCCACCGAAACCGGGTCGTCGGCGTCGGGCCACCGCGTCGTCTGTTCCACGAGCGCTTCGCGCTGTTCGCGGTACCATCCGGCGGGACAGGCGACGTCGAGTCGGTCCCGAAGCGCGTCGAGTCCGGCGGAGATGTCACAGACCAGTTCGACGTTCGGGTTGTAATGTTCGTACACCTCGGCGGGTTCCGAATCGAGGTGGACGACGTCCTTGTCGCGGTCGGGGTTCCAACTCTCCGGGTCGTGTTCGGCGATGTCGTAGCCCAGCGTGAGCACGCAGTCGGCCTCCCGAATGGCGTCTTCGGCTTCGCCGTTTTCGCCCGAGTCGAGCGTGAACAGCGAATGTTCGTCGGCGTCGAGAGCGCCCCTTTTCCCATGTACGTCGCGGCGACGGGGATGGCCGTTTCCGAGACGAACTCCCGAAGGCTTTCGGCGGCCTGCTCCCGAACCGCGCCGTTACCCGCGATGACGAGCGGTCGGTCGGCGTCCTGGAGCAGTTCGACGGCGTACTCGACGGACCGTTCGTCGGGGTCGGAACGGCGGACAGGACGACGGGTGACGAGCGGTTCCGCGTCCGTCTCCTCGGCCGCGACGTCTTCCGGAAATTCGAGGTGCGTCGCGCCGGGTTTCTCGTATTGGGCGAGTTTGAACGCCTTGCGCACCGATTCGTTGATTATCTCCGGATCGCTCAGTTGGGTGTTCCACTTGGTCACCGACCGAAACGTGTGGATCACGTCGATGAGTTGGTGGCTCTCCTTGTGGAGTCGTTCCAGTCCCGCCTGCCCGGTGATGGCGACGACGGGACTCTTGTCGAGGTGGGCGTCGGCGACCCCCGTCAGGAGGTTCGTCGCGCCCGGGCCGAGCGTCGAGAGACAGACGCCCGCTTTCCCGGTCACGCGCCCGTGTACGTCGGCCATGAAGGCCGCGCCCTGTTCGTGTCGTACCGGGATGAACTCGATGTCGGAATCGCGGATGGAAAACAGCACGTCGCCGAGTTCCTCGCCCGGCAGGCCGAAGACGTACTCGACTCCCTCCGCTTCCAGACACTCCACGAGTAAATCGGATGCCTTCATCGGTCGAAATAGGACGACCGAGGATTAGTGCCTGTTGGCAGTTCCGCGATTAGCGCTCCTTGGTAGTTCTGCGATTGTGCTCCTTGCCAGTTCCGCGATTAGTTCCCCTTGGAAGTTCCGCAATTGCACGGTGCGACGCTATCGATGGCGAGCAGGCGACAACCGCTGCCCGTTTCCGCTTCGAGGAGCAGGTTGCAGTCGTTGCGGCGCAGTTCGAGGGCACAACTGTTGAACCGCACCACCGTATCGTTGTCCCCATCGTTATCGACGTCCTCGACCGTTAGGTGACACGGACTCGCCGCCCGACCGTCGGTCTCCGCGAGGAGACCTTCGATGTCGGAACAGGAGACCTGCTTCCACCGCGGATTGCGGTACTTCTGGCAGGTCGGCGTGTCGAACGTTGCTCGCGTCGAGGACGGCCGCAACCGGATGCTCTCGGGTTTCACGTTCGGCCACCCGATGTAGACGGTGAACACTTCGTTTTTCCTCGCGTCGATCCTGTTCGGGCAGCAACCGGGCTTCACGTCCATCCAACAGGTCTTACAACACTCGGTCGCGCTCGCCGCACCGATGGCCGACGAACTCCCAAAAGCGGTGCCCGCGACGGCGAGGCCGCTTCGTTTGAGGACGCTTCGCCGGGTCCAGGTGTGTCGTTTCGGTTCCATGTGAGTCGAGGGAGAATGGGTATGCGATATGTTACCTTTTTTGACCGTCTCGGAGAGAGGTCTTTCGTCGGATACCCGTCGGCGTTGGTCCACGGACGGATCGATCGACAAAATGGGTGGGGCCGGTGACGGAGGTTTCCTCGTTCGACCCGTGAAATCGAGGCGGTCGAGCGAAACCTCCCGTTTCGGTGATCCCCTCTCCAACGACACTTCTTTTCACGTGACTATTCACGTCGTACACAATTCAGGTCATAGATGGGACCCGAGTCGTTCCGGAATAAATGACAAACCACCGAAACGAATTACTCCTTTCCGACCGACTGTTTGACGATGGCAGCGTTCAGCACATCATTGGCGCTCACCATTCTGATGGGTGTGTTCCTCATCGCGGTCTTCTACTTCATCCTCCAAGTGGAAGATTGGCGGTCGTACACACCCACTGGAGGGGGGGTGAGGCAAGGCGGAGAGCAACGAACCGGTTACGAACAGAAGCCATCGGGGGTGATACGCTGGCTGACGACCGTCGATCACAAGGATATCGGCATCCTGTACGGCGTGCTCGGGATGATATCGTTCGCGTGGGCGGGCGTCGGCGTCATGCTGATGCGGGTCGAACTCCTGAAGCCGGAATCCTGGATTCTCACGGCCACGGAGTACAATGCCCTGATGACGACGCACGGACTGACCATGCTGTTCCTGTTCGCCACCCCGATGATATTCGCGTTCGGGAACTACTTCGTCCCGCTGCTCATCGGCGCGGACGACATGGCGTTCCCGCGACTGAACGCCATCGCGTTCTGGATGCTCCCGGCCGGTGCAGCCCTCATCTGGGTCGGCTTCCCGCTCGGCGCGCTCGGGACGGGAATCCAGCCGTCCCAGACGAGTTGGACGATGTACACGCCGCTTTCCGTACAACAACCGAGTCCGGCCACCGACCTGATGCTCCTCGGATTACACCTCTCCGGCATCAGCACCACGATGGGTGCGATAAACTTCATCGCCACCATCTTCACCGAGCGCGGCCCGAACATCGGCTGGGAGAACCTCGACCTGTTCTCGTGGACGGTGCTCACGCAGGCGGGTCTCGTCCTCTTCGCGTTCCCGATGCTCGGGAGCGCCATCATCATGATACTGCTCGACCGAAACTTCGGGACGACGTTTTACGCTCCGACCGGGGGTGGCGGACCGATTCTGTGGCAACACCTGTTCTGGTTCTTCGGCCATCCGGAGGTGTACATCATCGTCCTGCCGCCGATGGGACTCGTGAGCCTCATCTTACCGCGGTTCGCGGGTCGGAAGCTGTTCGGGTTCAAGTTCGTCGTCTACTCGACGCTGGCCATCGGCGTCCTCTCGTTCGGCGTCTGGGCCCACCACATGTTCGCCACCGGCATCGACCCGCGACTCCGACTCAGTTTCATGGCCGTCTCGCTGGCCATCGCGGTGCCGAGCGCCGTCAAGACGTTCAACTGGATCACGACGATGTGGAACGGGAACCTCCGTTTGACCGCGCCGATGCTGTTCATGATCGGGTTCGTGCAGAACTTCATCATCGGCGGCGTCACCGGCGTCTTCCTCGCCGCAATTCCCGTCGATCTGATACTCACCGACACCTACTACGTGGTCGGTCACTTCCACTTCCTCGTGATGGGGGCCATCGCCGTCGCCCTCTTCGGAGCGGTGTACTACTGGTTTCCCCTCGTCACGGGACGGATGTACAACAAATCACTCGCTCACTGGCACTTCTGGCTGACGATGGTCGGGTCGAACGTGACGTTCTTCGCCATGCTGTTCCTCGGCTACGGCGGGATGCCGCGCCGGTATGCGACCTACCTTCCACAGTTCACCACGTGGAACGAAGTGGCAACCGTGGGGGCATTTATCCTCGCCATCGGTCAGGTCATCTTCGTCTGGAACATCGCCCAGTCCTGGCTCGACGGGGCAAAAGTCACGACCGGCGACCCGTGGCAGTTGGAAGACGAAGGGATGCTCTCGCCCGAATGGGCGTGGTTCGAGAAGAAGCAGGAAACCGCCCTCGCGGCGGACGGTGGCGATGACGGCGGGCGAACCGACGGCGGATCGGACGGCACGGGAGGTGAGAACTGATGTCCTACTCTCCGTTCGACCGTGAAACCCTCCTCGACATCGTGGTGAACATCGTTCCCCTCGTCATCCTCGGGTTTTTCTTCCTCCTCTTTTTCTTCTATACGCCGTACCCGCGGAACCTACTCTACCAGTATCTGAGTCTCATCCTGGTAATCGTCCCGTTCGCTCTGCTCGCACTGCTAACGTGGGTCGCCGCCCGTTACGTCGGATAACGGCGACGTCACGCGGCGCTCCACCAGCGCGGTCACACCGGCCAAGAGCGCTCCACCTGCCATCGTGACCGCGAGGAGACCGAACGCAACCCCGAACCCGGCAGCGTCGGAAAGCACCCCGACGACCGCGGGGGCCAACGCACCGACACCCATCAGAATCGTTCGGGCGATGCCGAGGCCGCCACCGGCGACGTCCTCGGGAATCGATGCCGCGAGGTACGCCCCCCTGATCGGTCGAAATCCGTGGCTACCGAGTCCGAGCGCGACGACGATAGCGCCGAAGACGAGCGCGCTCGCGTTTCCGACCACCGACAGCGCACCCAGTGCGCCCGCGGCGACGGCGAGGACGGCCATCGCCAACGGAAGCCGTCCGATCCGGTCCGAGAGGTCGCCGGTAAGGATCTGAACGAGACTCACGGCGAACAACAGACTGTAGACCAGCGACGCCGTCGAATCCGAGAGCCCATGCGTGGTGAGATAGAGCGGGAGAAATGCGACGACGCCGTTGTACGCGAAGCTGAAGCAAACCGTCACGCCGACGAACAGCGTGAACCGGCGACTTCGAAACAGCGCGAGGTAGCGCCGCGGTTCGAACGACCCCGTCGATTCCCCGCCGTCAGTCGCGCTCGCCGCGGACGCCGATTCGGCGTCCGCGGACTCCCTCCGGCGCGGAACGTACACGAGGACGCCAGCCGCGAGCAGGAGTCCCATCGCCGCCCCGACGAGGAAGAGCGCGTGCCAGTTTCCAATCCCGGTGACGAACAGTACCGCCGTGGGTGCCGCCACGCCGCCGAAGGCACCGAGCGTGTCGAACAGGCCGAGCGCGCGGCCGGTTCGCTCGGAATAGACGCGCGAAAGCAACCGGATTGCGACGGTCTTGTGGACGCCCGTCCCGAGGCCGACGAGGAGCATGCCGACGATGAGGACGACGAGCGGGATGTGAAATCCGAGCACCAGCGCTCCGGCGGCCGCGAGCACGGCCCCGACGGCGATGACCTGGACGGCCCCGAACCGGTCCGCGAGGACGCCGCTGGGAAACTGCATGAGCGAGTAGCCCAACATCGTCGCAGTGAACACCCCGCCCAGAAACGCGTTCGAGACGCCGAACTCCGTCCGGAAGGTGGGAAACAGCGCCGGAAACGAAAAGCGGAGGAACTTCGCCAGAAACCAGATTCCGGCCGTCAACAACAGCGTGTCGTACTCCGACACGCTCGAAAGCCGATTCCACGCTCGGTTCGTCATTGTCGAGTGTCGTCACTCGAAGGAGAAAAAACGGATGAAAGCGGCGAGGTAAACGACCGTCAGTCGAGGTCTATCGACACGCGCTCGCCGCTCCGGGCCGACTCGTAGGCCGCTTCGGTGAGCGCGGTTACGGCGTACGCGTCCCGCGCGGTCGCTGGCGGCGTCGCTCCGCTCTCGATGCAGTCGATGAAGACGGCCGCCTTCTCGTCGCTCAGCTTGTGGTCGATGTACGGGACGATGACCGTGCTGTCGGCACGGATTTCGGTCAACTGCCGGGGTTCCCACTGTCGGCCTTCGAGGTAGACGGCACCGTCGTCGTCCCAGATGTGGATGTGCTCGCGGACGCACGGCGCGTCGCTGAACACCGAAATACTCGCCGAGGCACCGTTCTCGAACTCGACGGTTAGCTGAGCACACTCGTCCACCCGGTTCTCGTCGTCGGCGAAGGTCATGTTCGCCTGGACGGAGGTGGGCGTCAGGCCCGTCGTCCAGAGGACCGCGTCGACGAGATGGCTTCCCGTATCGTAGAGGTTGCCGCCGCCCGAGAGGTCGGGGTCGGTTCGCCACGCGTCCTCGAACCGGGAAATCCAGTTCTGCGTGATTTCCGCGGTGATGAAGTTCGGCGACAGGTCGGTTTCGGCCCATCGGTCGCGCGCCTCGACGAACGCCTCGTTTCGTGCCGCTGGTAGCCGACCATCAGCACTTGATCCTCGGCCGCCTCGCTCCGCTGAACGACTTCGCGGGCCTTCTCGCGGTCGGTCGTGAGCGGCTTGTCACAGAGGACGTGAAGCCCCTGGTCCAGCGCGTCCATGATCTGTTCGTAGTGGAAGACGTGCGGCGTCCCGATGAGCACCGCGTCCAGTTCCTCCTCGTCGAGCATCGCCTCGTGGCTTTCGTAGCGCGCGCCTTGGCCGACGTAGAGGGCGTTTCCGGCTTCCTCCCGCGCCGCTCGCTCACGTCCGCGATGGCGACGACGGTCGAACGTGGGTCCTCCTCGAACGCACGGCCGACGGTCGTTCCGATGAATCCGCCGCCGATGACGCCGACGCGTACCTTTTCCGACTGTGGTGAATGTCCTGACATAAGTTACTCCGGTTTGAAGAAATCTGTACGACCCGTGGATAGGAAGGGTCACGACTTATCTTTCACGGCAGTCGAGGCGGAAGTTCTTCAGGCCAATCATGAGTCGCAGCAGGTCCGTCACTCCGGTAACAGGACGGCAACGCATGCGTTGTCATCTCACACTTACGGGAGACTTTTGCTGGAGGGTGTATTCCGTCACGTTACGGCAGAAATGAAGACGCTTGCACTCGAATCGTATCTCGCGGCGGAACTCGGAATCGACGTGGACGAAGTCGATGTACTCGCCGACGGGCTCAATTTGATTCTCGGGATTTCGACCGAGGACGATGAAAAGTACGTGGTACGCCGGGAAACCAAGTTGCGGGACGCTAGTTACATGACCGACGTGGAGACGGAGTACAAGGTGATGCGACGACTCGCCGATACGCCGATACCGATGCCGCGACCGCTCGCGTTTTGTGACGACAAATCGGTTCTCGGCGGTCCGTTCTTCGTCATGAGCGCCCTCGACGGCGAAACGGTCTCCTTAGGGTCCGACCTTCCCGAACGGTTTCGGAATCCACGGTCTCGGGAACGGATAGCCCACCAGTTGATTGACACACTCGCCGACGTTCACTCGCAGGCAGTCGAACCGTTCGCGGATGTTTGTGAGCGGCGGACCGCACGGGAACAAGTCGAGAATGCCGTCGAACGGCTCGACGCGGCGACGAGCGTGACGGAACACGACGTGCCAAAACTCCAGTCCGCTGGAGAATGGCTTCTGCGGAATGCTCCCTCGCATTCAAAAACGACCCTCATTCACGGAGATTTCAGGCCGGGAAACGTCCTTTTCTCGAACTCGAATCGTCCCGAAATCACCGGGGTTCTCGACTGGGAATCGGCGAAACTCGGCGACCCGCTGACCGAACTCGGCTATCTCCTGCTCCGCTGGCGTGACGAGGGGGACCCGACGCTATCCCTCGACGAACTCGAAGCGAAATATCCGAATCACGACTCGATACGGGAGTTGCGCGAGGACAACGAGAACGGACTGGCCCCGTTCACGGCAAAGCCCGGCAGTCCGACCAGGCGTGAGTTGGTTGCCCGCTACGAGGAACGAACGGGATTCTCATTCAAACACGAACGGTTCTATCGGGCGCACGCGGCATTTCTGCTGGCGGTGGTGTGGGAGGACCTTCACCGCCACGATGTCGAATCCGGGACGGAACCGGAAGAGGACCCCTATATCGAGTACATGGGGATAGTAGCGAACAGCATCATCGACGGTGAATTCGAACTGTAGCGAATCCGTCGGGCGCTCACACCGGCATCGGTCCGCTCGGGCCGGGACCCGACGGATACCAACCGTCAGCCATCTCGAAGACGGCGACGCCGTCGTTCTCGAACACGAGATGATACTGCGGCGACGACTGCATCGTGGACAGCATCATCGACGGTTGGGTGTGACGCATGCCGCGAATCGTGTACGCCCCCTTCGGCACGTAGACGTACTGTGGGTGAACGTCCATCCGCATCAGTTTGCTCGTCAGCGCCGCGGCGGTGTGGCTCCGGGATAACGTCCGGAAGTGATGTAACTGATAGCGATACTGCTGATGGCCCTTCCACTCGACGCCCCACGGCCCGACGGCGATGGTCCTGTGTGTCTGCTGTGGGAACCACTCCGCCGCGTCGCCGAGGACCACGAACTGCGCCGATGGGTCGGTGTTCGTGCTCGCCCACGACATCGCCTCCACGTCGTTGTTATCGACGAACCCCGGCAGCGACGGACTGCCAGCGTGAGCGTTCAGTCCGCCCGTCGCGTACAACATCCCGCCGCTGAGGCCGATGGTGGCGAGCAACACGACCGAGAAGGTGACGATTTCGTTCCGACCGACGGACGCCGATTTCCGGATCCATCGAAGGATGCCCTCGAAGATAAACCGGGCGCTGATGAGCGCCCCGATGAGGAAGACGAATCGAGCCTCGTCCATCGTCGCCATGATGACGACCAGCCACGCGGGGAGGAAGTACTCCTTCCGCCAGACCAGCCAGAGACACCCGACTACGGGGAGCAAGTGCCACGCCGAGAGGAACGGCGGTTCGTGTATCTGCTGCCTGAGGAGCGCGTACAACGCCGGAACCGCACCGCCGAGGCCGCCGTGGGTTCCGGCCGCGCCGCTGAAGACGGACGAACCGTGCATGGCGATGACCGACAACCACCACGGTGCCGTGAGGACGAGGCCGCCGAGACCGACGATCAAGCCGTAGCCCATCCCGCGAAGCGACCTGTCGAACCGCGCGTAGAGCAGGAGAAAACTGATGACGAAGAAGATGGTGTACATCGGGTGAGTGAGCACGGTGAGCGTGAACGCGATGAGTGCGGGCGCGAGCCATCGTTCATCCCCGTCACGGAAGAGGTGTAATCCGGCATATATTCCCACCAGCGAGAACAGCATCGCCGGGGCGCGAACGATACCACCGGACGAGATGTGCCACTGGAGCACCGGCGGACTGACGGCGACGATGAGCGTTGCGAGCGCCGCTTGCGGGCGCGAACCGAACAGGTCTCGCGCAAGGAAGTAGAGCGGGACGAGATACGCGACCGAAACCAATCCGGGGAGAAACCGGGCGATGGTGAACGCATCCAGATGCGTCACGTTCTGGAGCAGAGCCACCACGTAGAACATGAGCGGCGGGTACGCGAACGGGACGCCAGCAGGGGTGTAATTCGGAATCGTCTTCGGCAGAACGTAGCCGTTGGTCTGTATTTGTTCGGCGATGTGAAAGTACAGTCCGGCACCGAACGACCCGTACGGATGTGTCCCGATATAGAAATACAGCACACAGACACCGGCTAAAAGCGCGGGAATGAGCCATGGTAACTCGTAGCTCAACCCTCGTGATTCCTGCGTCGTTTTCGAATCCGTCTGATGACTAGCCATAGTGTGTAGTGGGGAGCGACCGCTCCGAAGCGGAGGAGCGGCCGGGTTCTCGTTCGGAGAAAACTATCGCAGGATTCACTCTTTGTTATCCAGTGGCTATCCGCGAGATAGCAAGCAATACCTACGATGAAGGGAAGGTAGGTACGGGTTCCGTACTGGGTAACGCGCTGTTGTGCAGCGACCGATTTTCCGAACGAACGGCGAAAAAACAGTTCGCTCCGTCGCGGTCGTTTTTGGAACCGCTGAAACAGTTCACGTGAACGGTTTGAGCGGCCAAGGTCGCCCAAACGTCCTCTCCCAGCGGTCCAACACCCGTCTCACTCGTAGCGGAGCGCGTCGATGGGGTCGAGTGGGACGCGTCCCATGCCGGATAGATTCCCGCGACGATGCCGACGAAGACGCCGACCACCACCGCGATGCCGAACCACTCCACCCGGAAGGTGAGCGGAAGCCCGATGAGTTGTGCGGCGACGTAGCCTCCCAGGTACCCGACGAGCGCACCCAACGCGGACCCGAACATGCCGAGGAGTATCGCCTCGAACAGGAACAACTGGAGGACGTCGGTGCTCTCCCCGCGCCGACGGCTTTCATGATCCCGATTTCACGGGTCGTTCGGTCACGCTCACCAGCATGATGTTGGCGATGCCGATGGCACGACGATGAGCGAGATGAGGGCGATGCCGGAGATGTACGCCGTGAACGTGTCGCTGACCCGTTTGACCTGATTGACGAGTTCCTCCTGTGTCGTCACCTTGAATTTGTAATTCTGCGATTTCAGTTTTCGTGCGTCCGAGTGCTCCCCGAGGTACGTGTAGACGCGGCCCTGCACCGCATCCACGCGGGCGGGGTTATTCGAGAGCACGAGGATGCGACCGTACACCCGCTGCGTGCTGTTCGTCGCTGGGCTGTTCACCGTTCGCTGATAGAAGGGATCGGTCGGCGCGAAAATCCGTGGTGTCGGGCCGCTGCTGATACCCAACGTGCTTTCGCCCGAGGCCTTCACGACTCCCGTCACCGTCGCGTTTATCTGTTGACCGGTAGCCGCACGGGTAACGGTGATCTTGTCCCCGACGGAGACGTTGCCGTCACCGAACATTCGCGTGGCCGGTTCGTTCAGGACGACTTCGCGTTTCCCGCTCCGGAACGACTTCCCGGCGACGAACTGCTGGTCCTTCACGCTGAAGTACGATGGTGACGTGACAACCACCCACTGACGGCCGACGCTCGTCCCGTTGAACGCTACCGTCGAAGCAGCCATACCACTCTCCGGAACGGCGGCTTGCACGCCGTCGAGCGACCGGATGCCATCGACATCGTGCTGAGTAAAGATCGTCTGTCCGCCGGTGCCTCCGAAGTTCGGGATGCCGTTCTGACTCGGCGACTGTGCCGAAACGTACATCGTCGCCGCGTTTCCGCCCGCGACGGTGTTGACGATATCCGCCTGTAAACTCGCGCCGAGCGTGACGAACGTGATGACCGCCGCCACGCCGATGATGACGCCGAGCGTCGTCAGCGTCGAGCGGAGTTTGTGCTCCCGAATGTTCCGCCAGCTGATTCGAATACTTTCGAGAACGTTCATCCGCCCGTGTCCGTTCTCGGTGTGTCAGTTCGCGTGTCTCTCATTTTCTCGTACACCCGAAACCGTCTACGGCGTCATCCGACAAAAGTCTATGACGATAAATCCCGTCTTAACGGCCTGAAACGCAAGATTATACCGTATTCGGGTTCGTGGCGTACCGAATTATTCGACCCGTTCACTCATCTTATTCTCCCTGTTCACCCATATCCGTTCATTCTGACCGTCAGCACGGGTATCTTCGAGAGGCGAACGACCTTCGCGGTGACGCTCCCGAGGAGATATCGGTCGAGTCCCTTGCGCCCGTGTGTTCCCATCACGATACAGTCGATATCGTGTTCGTCGACGTAGTCGAGGATGATCTTGTGCGGCGTTCCGTGCTCTATCGTCGTTTCCACGTCGATTCCCGCCTCGTTCGCCGCTGCTTCGACCTCCGCCACCGCTTCTGCACACTCCGTTTCGAGTTCGTCGTAAAGGATGTCGGCACGAACGTCCGTCGGGACGATGGTCTTATCGACGACCGACAGGACGTGAAGGCTCGCGCCACACATGTCAGCGAGTTCGAGTGCTTGCTCGATGGCCCGCTCGGTGGACGGCGTTCCATCCGTGGGCAGTAAAATCCGTTCGTACATCCGGATAACACACGCCACCGAGACTCAAAGCTGTACTGGTGGGACTTGTTATGGGGCGAACATTTATGATTCCCAGTAACTGATTATCGTGGGACGAGAATCAGCCGTGTTCTAAAACCGATACTACGCGAAGTTCGAAACAGGAGGTATCATGCTCGATCCGACGACTGCAAGCCGACTTCAATTCGCACTGACGACAATCGTACACATCATCTTCCCCGTGATGAGCATGGGGCTCGCTCCGTTCCTCGTCTACTTCACGTGGAAGGAGGTACGGACGGGAGAAGCGATCTACGAACAACTTCGACGGTTTTGGGTGCGAATATTCGCCGTCAGCTTCGTCGTCGGGACCGTCACCGGACTCGTTCTCGAGTTCGAGTTCGGGACCAACTTCGCGGCGTTCGCCGCCGCGTCCGGCGACCTGTTCGGCGGCCCGTTGGCCGTCGAAGGGATGATGGCCTTCTTCCTCGAAGCGACGTTCCTCGGAATTTTCGTCTTCGGCCGTGAACGCGTTTCGGACCGTTTGTATCTACTTTCCTCCATTCTGGTCGGACTCGGCACGTGGCTTTCGGCGGTGTGGATTCTGGTCGCCAACTCGTGGATGCAGACGCCACGCGGGTACTCGGTGGCGATGGAGAACGGACACCCGGTTATCACGCTCGTGGATCCGATCGCCGCCTACCTCAATCCGCGATTCCCATGGATGTTCGTTCACATGCAGAACGCGGCCGTCCTCTCGGTCGCGCTGTTCATGGCCGGTGTCGCGGCGTACTACATCCGGCGCGGACGGGCCGACGACGAGCGATTCTGGCGTGCGACGCTCAAGATAGCGCTCGTCGCCATGCTGATCACCGCACCGTTGCAGGTCATCCACGGCGACGCGTACGCCCGCCACGTCGCGATCACACAGCCACAGAAGTTCGCCGCGATGGAGGCGGTGTGGGAGACCGCGTCGTACGTTCCGGAGTACATCGTCGCCTTCCCGACGTCGCTCAGCGACATCCTCAACCCACGGGCGAAGGACATCTTCGGTATCGGTATCCCCGGCGGGGCGTCGTGGCTCGTGAGCGGCGGCAACTCACAGGCCCAAATCACGGGACTCAACCAGTTCCAAGGGTCGCCGCCGGTCGCCATCGTCTTCTGGTCGTTCCGCCTGATGGTCGGGTTGGGCTTCTGGTTCATCGCCCTCGCGCTGTGGGGCGGGTTCCGCTGGCGGGCGGGCGAACTGTTCGAAGATAACCGTTTCCTCCGTGCGCTCATCTGGTCGTCCCTGCTCGGATTCTTCGCGGTCGAGGTCGGGTGGATCGTCACCGAAGTCGGCCGTCAACCGTGGGTCGTGCAGGGGGTGATGAAGACGAGCGCTGGCGTCTCGTCCGGACTCACCGGCGGGGAAGCGACGCTGACGCTTCTCGGCTTCGTCGGCGCGTATTCGGCGCTGTTGGTCGTGTACGGGTACGTCGTCCGCCGTATCATCCGGGGCGGGGCACCCGAAGTGCAACGGACACGCCGCGAGATGCCCGGTCAGGAGGTGGCCGTGGATGATTGATCTCGCCAATCTCTGGTTCGCGCTCGTGTTCGTGCTCCTCGGAACGTTCCTGTTCCTCGATGGGTTCGACTTCGGCGTCGGCATGTTGTTCGCCACCCTCGACGACGAGGAGGAACGCGAGACGCTGCTGGCCGCCATCGGACCGGTTTGGGATGGTAACGAAGTGTGGCTCGTCGTGTTCGGCGGGGCGCTCTTCGCCGTCTTCCCGGCCGCGTACGCCGGACTGTTCAGCCGCTACTACCTCCTGATGTTCGCCATCCTCGCGGCGCTCATCCTCCGGGGAATCGCACCGGAGTTGTACGAACAACGCTCGGACGACCGCTGGCACCGATGGTGGGGACGGGCGTTCATCGTCGGAAGTACGACGGCACCGTTCTTCCTCGGCATGTTCGCGGCCAACTGGGTGCTCGGTGCATCGGGTATCGTCTCCATCGCCGCACTCGCCTTCGGACTCACGCTCGTCGCGATCACGCTCGTCGAGGGGTCCGCGTACCTCGGCCTGAAGACGCGGGGCGGGTTGCGCTCCGAGATGATGCGATACGGTCGGCGTCTCTCGTTCGTGTACCTCGCGCTCGTCGTCGTGGTCATCGGCTATCTGGCTGTGACCGCCCGGACCTGCGTGATGCGCTCGTATCGCCGGTCTCTATCGTCAGCGTCGTCGTCTCCGTCCTGCTGGTCGGCGGGTTCGTCGTCACCACGAGAGCGGAGCGGTTCCGCGCTGGATTCGTCGCCGCCGCCGGTCTCCCGTACGCGCTGGTCGCGTTCGTCGCCAACCTCCTGTATCCAGCCATCGACCCGGCCGCCGGGTTGACCGTGCAGGAAGGCGTCGTTTCGAGCCTGCCGCTCACGATGCTGACCGTCGCCGCCGCGTTCATCCTGCCGATAGTGGTGGTGTATTTCGCCGTCGTCTACTCCGTCTTCCGCGGCCCCGCCGAGCCCTCGGAGACGTACTGAGACGGAACCGGTTCGGTAGGGAGTACCGATTGCCGGTGCACCGATGGTCGGATTCGGAACGACGGTGCGCCGTCGTTCGTCGTATCGTGTTCTATAATCACACACGAAAAGCGAGTATAATTTGGTACCCTTTCAGGGGAACGTATTTGCGACTCAACGCGAGAGTGGCGAGTATGAACCTCGGATACGACGGAACGCGGGCGTACGTGATGGCGGCGAGCAGCGGACTGGGACGCGCGGTGGCCGAAGCGCTCGTCCGGGAGGGCGCGAACGTCGTCGTCTCGTCCCGGGACGAGGAACGACTCGAAACGGCCGCGGAGACGATTCGGGAGGCGACGGGTTGTGACGCTGACGCCATCGACTGGGTCGTCTGTGACCTCGCCGACGAGGACTCGGTTCGGAACGCGACCGAAACCGCCATCGAGCGCTTGGACGGGCTCGACGTGCTCGTGACGAACCACGGCGGCCATCGACGGCACCGTTTTCCGAAACGTCCCTGTCGGCGTTCGACGAGGCCTATCAGGGAATCCTCCGGAGTACGATACTCACCTGCGAGACGGCGCTTCCGGCGCTCCGCGACGGCGGCGGTGCGATCACCAACCTCGTCGCCGCCTCCGCGCTGGAACCGTCCGCGAGCGGCGTGCTCGGGAACGTCTTCCGACCGGGAATCTACGGACTCTCGAAGGTGCTCGCCGAGGAGTTCGGTGCCGACGGCGTGCGCGTGAACTGCGTCTCTCCCCGTGGCGTCATGTCCGACCGGATCCAGTACAAAATCTCGCAACTGGCCGAACGCGAGGGAATCAGCGAGGAGGCGGCGAAGGAGCGCCGGACGGACGAGTTGCCGCTGTCCGACCTCGGAACGCCGGAGTCGTTCGCCCGCGCCGTCGCGTACATCTCCTCGCCCGCCGCCGAGTACATCACCGGCGCGACGCTGCCCGTGGATGGTGGCTGGCACCGGCACGCGTTCTGAGTCGAATGGAGCGACGGGAGATACGACGGGAAGGAGAAACGATAGCAGGCAAAACAGCCGAAGTTCGCTGGCTCGGCTCCACACGACGATTCGATTCGTCCACGACATTCGGGAACGAGTGGCCGCGTGTTCGTATATAAAATTCGGGAATCGAGAATCGAATCGGGACGCTCAGTCCGCCGCTATCGGTCTGCCCTTGGCCTGAAACGTCGTCAACAGGACGTAGCCGATGGGGAGCATGAGGAGGCCGCCGAGGACGAACGGAAGCCAGTAGGCAACCGCCGCGTAGAGCGCGCCCGCCACTATCGGGCCGACGGCGCGGGCGATACTGCCCGCGCTCTGGGTGAGGCCGAACGCGCCACCCTGCGTGTCCTCCGTCGCGCTGTTCGAGACGAGCGTGGTCAGCGAGACGTTCGCGAAACCGTTGCCCGCCGCGAGGGGCATGAGGATGAACAGCAGGACGAACAGCCCACCGGAAATCGGCCCGATGGAGGGGAGATAGCTCCCGATGACGGGCGAGAACGGGAGCGACGAGAGCGTGACGAGTTCGAGGCCGACGCCGACGAGCGCGAAGACGTTCGCTCGCCGTAGCGGTCCGTGAGTTTGCCGACGAGACCACCTTGCACGATAGCGATGACGACGCCGACGTAGGCGAGGACGAAGCCGTTCATCTCCGGGCCGAAGCCGTACTGCTGGTCGGTGAAGAGGACGAACATGCTCTCCATCGAGGAGAACGCCAGCGAGAGGAGGAAGAACGACCGCGATGAGTCCGGCGAGTGCCGGGTTGGAGAACGACTTTGCGAGACGCTTGAGGCGAGACTCCCGGTCGTGTGATGTCGTTTCGTCGTCGGATTCCTCCCGCCGTTCGCGCGTTTCAGGGAGGACGACCGCGGCGACGACGAGGTTCACGCCGCAGATGGCGGCGGCGACGAAACTCGGGAGCGAGAACTGCGTTATCGGGACGAACGCGGGGAGGGACGTGCGGGCGAACGTGAGCACGGCGTCGCTGGAGAAGATACCGCCGAGCGCCGGGCCGAACACGAAGCCGAGACCGAACGCCGCGCCGATGAGACCCAGTCCCTTCGCCCGGTCCTCCGGCGCGGTGATGTCCGCGACGTACGCCTGTGCGGTGGCGATGTTGCCGCCCATCACGCCCGCGAGGATTCGAGCGGCGAACAGAAAGAGGAGGCTATCCGCGACGCCGAACAGTCGTCCACCGCGACGACGCTGCCGAACAGCGAGAGGAGGAGTATCGGTCGGCGGCCGCGCTCGTCGGAGAGACGGCCGAGCACGGGCGCGAAGAGGAACTGCATGAGGGAGTAGGACGCGAGCAGCAGGCCGACGACGAACTCGTTCGCCCCGAAATGTTCCGCGTACAGCGGGATGATGGGGATCAGAATCCCGAACCCGAGCAGGTCGACGAAGACGATGGCGAACACCGTCGCCAGCGCCTTGTTGAAGCCCTCGTCCGACCCGTCGGGTGACTCGTCGCTCGAATCCTCGCTCGCCATCAGATCGCCCCCTCGAAAACCGCGTGTAGTATCCGCATCGTCACGTTGAGAAGCGCCATTGTCGGTGGTTGTTCCACACTCTTCAAATAGCTTCGGATAGAATCGGACGCTATATAATCCGATTTCGATTATGAAACCCGAAACAGACAGAGGTCGGGGGATACTCTCGCCCGCCGACCGAGCGTACTTGCTCGGCGAGGCGGCGATGGAACACGAGCAGTCCAAGCGCAACGCGGAGGCGCGGATTCGCCAGCGAATCACGGACGCGGTTCTCGACTTCCCGATACTCATCCACCACTTGAAGAAGAAGGACCGACGACAGGTGTTCGACCGAACGCTGGAGGACGACGGGTTCATGGACGGACTGACCGCCATGCTCTCGTTCGTCTACGTCGGGATGGACGGGAGCGGGGCCGAGTTCTCCCACGCGCTGGAACCGGCCGTCCGAAAGGCGGAGGAAGCACACGCGGCCAAGATGCTCGGACAGGCGGTGTCGGTTGACGTGCAGTTCGACGTCGAAACGACCGTACAAACCGCAGTGGACGACGTCACGGCGGCTATCAACGCGGGCAAACCCGTCACTCCCGCGGAGTTGTTTTCCGTCATGGTGGGAAGCGACGCTCTGGACGACGTGGACGAAGTCACCCTTCAGTTGAGCGAGGACGGAGAAGAGGGCGGCCTGCTGAAGGAAGACGAGTTCGTCGCGCACGTCGCGGAGTATCTCGACGCCGACTTGCGATGGCTCCCGTACAACAGAGTCAAAGTCGTCGTCTGACTGCCGAAAAACGAAAGATGGAGACGGAAACGAAGACGAAAGACGGAAACGAGAGGTTAGACCGCCTGTTCGGGCTGTTCTATCTCGTCGTACTTGTCCTCGAACTCCTGGATCAGTTGTCCCATCTTCGCGTACCACTCGTTCAACATCCGCTGCATGTTGTGGCACACTTCGCCGGGGTCGGTCGGTTTGTAGACGTGATAGTAGCCACCCTGGTCGTAGTTGACCTGTTCCTTTTGGATGAATCCGGACTGAAGCAGTCGTTGGATGGAACGGTAGGCAGTCGAGCGTTCGCGGTCGATGCGGTCCGCGATGTCGTCGATGGTCAACGGGTCGTCGCTCCGTATCACGACTTGATAACACTGCTTGTCGAGTTCTTTGAGTCCGTGAATACACTCCAGCAGTCCTTCACACTCCATGTCTTGCTGGAGGTATTCGGCCATCGAGTTCGCCATTATCGAGTCGAAGTAGGTAATTCGCACGTATAAGGATTTTGCATGGTTCGTGCAAAACTACGTCCTGGAAACGTGCCATTCATTCGGCGGTCACCACCGTCTGCGATTCGCGGTTGCGCAGGGAGACGAGCGCGCTGTAGACGACCGCCGCGGCGACCAGCAGCGCGGACCCGAAGATGAGCACCAGGCTCACCTTGTCGAGGATTTGGATACCGAGCACATCCCCGATTCGGTTGCTCGCGACCGCGACGCTGCCCGCGAGGAGCATGGCCGCGAAGTACCCCTTGATGTCGTCCTCGTCGGTGAGGCTCGTGGCGGCCGCGCCGATGCGCGCACCGAGGGCGCTTCCGGCCAACAGCGGGACGACGACGGCGAGTTCGACGGCCCCGTTCTGTGCGTAGGAGAACGCACCGAAACCGCCGGAGATGGTGATCTGGAGCACGTCAGTCCCGACGGCGACGACGGCGGGAACGCCGAGGACGTACACCATCGCTGGCATCAGGAGGAAGCCGCCGCCGACGCCGAGGAAACCGGACAGGATGCCGACGAACAGCGCGATGCCGAGCGTGAGCCAAATCGAAATCTCCACGCCCCCGCTGATGGAAACCATCGGCGGAATCTGGAGCGCCTCGAAGCGGTCCGGGAGCGACGAATCGCCCCCGCCGCCACGCGCGTCACGGAGCGTGAAGAGACCGACAGCGGCCAATAGGAAGACGTAGGCGATTCCCACGACCGCATCGGCGATACCGGTCGCTTCGAGCCACAACACGACTTGCTCCCCGACCTTGATACCGGTCGTCATGCCGACGATGAACATCAATGCGAGTTTGTAATCGACCTGTCCGAGGTTCCGGTGGCGGAGCGCCGCGATGACCGACGTGCCGAAGACGAACGCCAGTCCACTTCCGACCGCAACTTTCGCCGGATAGCCGAACACCAACAGGGCGGGTGTAACGAGGAACGATCCTCCCATGCCGAAGAATCCGAACAGGATTCCGATGATCAGACCGAAACCGATGAAGACGGCGATGATGAGCGGGTCCACGATCACTCACCCGTGAGCGCATCGATCACGTTCGAGCCGACCGACTGTACGACGACACCGTATCCGGCGTAGAGAACGACCGCTTCCCCGAGGACGAGGCCGACCGTTCCGGCCGCGTTGAATCCACTCAGTGCTTCGAACATCTTCATCGACCCCCGTTCCGTACTGACCGCGGTTGTGTATGGATCATACTTTTCTGCTCGATACAGCCTACCCGCCGACGCCCCTTAATAGTTTTGTAAATATCATACAATACCTCTTCGGGAGAGTGAAACCGTCTCGCTAGCGCCTACCGGAGATCACCGGGTCAAAAACGCCGTTATCGGGGTGTTTTTTCTGTAGATCATCGAACCGGTTTGGATCATTCAGCGATATCGTCCGGATGGCTGTGTTCTTATTGAACAACATTGATCGTCCCACACCCCGGACCCCGGAATCGCCGTTTCGGTACCCCGTCGGTAGGGACGATGACACCGAAAAGGGAGAATCACTATTCGAAGAACGGACGACGGCGGTCACTCGGATCGGTAGTGGGGTACCGCGAGAAAGGAGCGTAACTCAGTCCGCTTGTGACGGCGTCGAACGGTCGCTCGCGCCGAGTTTCCGCCAGACGCCTTGTGCGTACGCGCCGAGGAACATCCCGCCGATGGCGAAGAGGATGGGAAAGTTCCCGATCCCGAAACTGGCGTAGGCGGCACCCGGACAGATGCCGGAGATGCCCCAACCCGCGCCGAAGATGACGCCACCGACGATGACGTTCCGGTCGAACGATTTCAGCCTGCGGACGTAGGCCTTTCCTGTGAGCGGTGCCCGCCCCAACAGTCGAGTGGCGACCGCGAACGTCGTCCCGGTGACGACCGCCGCACCGCCCATGACGAACAGGAGACCGAAGTCCTGGAACTGCAGGAAGTGCAGGACGACCTCGGGTTGGGCCATGTGACTGAAGCCCAGTCCGAACCCGAACAGCAGGCCGCCCGCGACGATGAGGAGGGAGAACAGCACCCCTCCCTGGTCCGGTTTCGCGCTCATGGTACCACCTGTAGGGCTTGCATCAGTTGCGCGACGCCGATGGCCACCACCATGAACGTCGCCACGTTGACGATGGAAGTGAACGACGCGGAGCCGACGCCACAGACGCCGTGTCCGGACGTACAGCCCTTACCGAGTCGCGTGCCAACACCGACGAGGAATCCGCCACCGAGGAGTCGCCACCACTGCACGTCGGTCGTCCAAATGTCACCGTGGAAGGTGAACTGATAGATGGCCGCTCCGCCGACCATTCCGAGCGTGAACAGCACACGCCAGTCACGGGAGGCGACGTACTTCGGTTTCTGGAAGCGCGGTACGTCGGAGACGTACGACAGCGTGGACTCCAGGAACGTACTCGCTCCGGCGATGATGCCGGTGCCGAGGTAGATGACGGCGACGCCGAGGCCGATGAAGACGCCACCGATGGCGTATCGGCTCACGCCGTTCGGAAACAGTTCGTTGGGAAGGATGTCCAATAACGCGAATACTGGCAGTGGATGCATGGTTTTCTCCTGCCGCGTTAGTCGTCCGTAAGCGAACCCGTACTCGCGGCACAGTTGTTCGGCCCGAGTTCGAGCGCGAACGCCTCTTCATCGTCTGTGTGCTGTTGACCCAAGTTCGTTCCGATGATGTCCTCGTAGTTCGACGGGCGCGGCGGCATGTCCGAGAGGATGAACTCCACGAACTCCTCGCGGTCCATCGAGAGGACGTCCATCGATGCTCGGAGGTCGCCGACGGTCGCGGTGTACGTTCCGTCGTCGGCACTCGTCGCTGCGTCGCTGAAGTGGGCGGGTGCGACGACCGTCCCGTCCGGGAGCGACAGGACCTTCTCCTGCAGCGTCTCGTGGAGCGTCCCCGCGGCCTCGGGAGCGCCGTCGTCACCCTCTTCGAGGTCGGGACGGGCCACACTCTCGGTGAACAGGCCGTCACCCGTGAAGAGCACATCGCCCACGCGGTAGGACGTCATCCCCGTCGTGTGACCCGGCGTGTGGATGACCTCGATTTCCGTCCCGCCCAACGGGAGTTCCTCGCCGTCCTCGACCGTTCGGTAGGACTCGTCGTAGTCGATGCCACGGTTCTCGGCGAGCGCGGGAACCACGACTTCGGCATCGCTCACGTCCCCGACGGAACGCACGCCGCTGACGTGGTCGGCGTGGACGTGCGTGTCGATGGCGTAGCGGAGATTCGCGCCATATTCGTCGGCGTCCGCCACGTATTCATCCGCGAACGCCCGAAGCGGGTCGATGACGGCGGCCTCGTCGCCCGAAACCACGAGGTAGGACAGACAACCGCTCGACAGGCCGCTGATACTGGACGACCGTCGCGTCCGAGGTGTCGTTCTCGATTTCCGTCCGTTCGAGGACGCGTGCCCATCCCTTCATCCCGTCTTCGAGGTGGTTCACGTCGTACTCCCGCTCGGCGAACAGTCCCGCGATATACTCGCTCGACCCGCCCTTCGCACAGAGGACGGTGACTTCCTCGTCCTCCGGAACGGGGTCGAAAAGCTCGTCGTCCGGATCGTCGGCGAGATATTCGAAGTAGGGAACGTTGATGGTTTGGACGTTCTCGTCGTCGATATGCCACTTCTCGTACTCGTCCGTCGCCCGAACGTCGAGGATGGTGACGGCGTCTCCCGCGTCGATACGCTCGTACAGTTCGTCCGGCGTTACAGACGCCACTTCGGCGTCCGGGTCTGGAAACGCTGATTCGCTCATTGTGTATCCACTGCTATCGCCTACAGATACAAAAACGTTCGTATAGTATTCCGAATTTCCCGCAATACCGAATTTGTCGTAACTGATTAATTGCGTGTAGGAGCGCACAATGTACAATAACTTATTATCGGTAGTGGATGGTCTCTACAATAATCAACACACTTTTAACGTCCTAACCAATATTGTCCGATACGTCCAATACACGAACCATGAGTACGAAATTCGATATCACGGAGACGCTCGACGTAATGGGAATGAACTGCCCGATGCCGGTCGTGAAGACCAAGCAGGCGACCGACTCGCTCTCGGAAGGGGAGGTCCTCGAAGTCGTGGCGACCGACTCGGGGAGCATGAGCGACTTGAAAGGATGGGCCGACACCACCGACGGCGTCGAGCTCCTCGACCAGGAAGAGGGTGAAAAGAACGGCGAAGCGGTGTTCCGCCACTACGTTCGGAAGACGGAGTGACCCATGAGCACGGACACAACGACCGCTACCGGTGACGGCGTCGATGACGAAACTGCTCTCGCCAGCCGTATCGAAGAGTTGGAGGAGGAACTAGCCGACCTGAAGGAGGAAGTCGGCGGGCAGAAGAAGATGACCATCATCGCCACGAAAGGCACGCTGGACATGGCCTACCCGCCGCTCATCCTCGCCAGCACCGCCGCCGCGTTCGGCTGGGACGTCGTGGTCTTCCACACGTTCTGGGGGCTCGACATCCTCCATCAGGAGAAATCGAAGAGCCTCAAACTCAGCGCGGTCGGCAACCCGAGCATGCCGATGCCGACGCGCTCGCGGCGCTCCCCTACATGGATTCGATGGCGACGAAGATGATGGAGCGCAAGATCGAGGAGAACGGGACGGCGACCATCGAGGAACTCATCGACGTGTCGATCGAGACCGGCGTCGAACTGCAGGCCTGTCAGATGACGATGGACCTGATGGACTACGACGAGGCCGAATTCTACGACGGCGTCGTCTCGGGCGTCGGGGCCGCCACCGCTCTCGAACACATGGCCGATTCCGACGTGCAGTTGCTCGTATAGATCGGCCGTCTCATCGCGATTTCCTTTTCCTCATGCCGAGGATTGTCACACTCTCACAAGTTTTTTTGCGGAGATACTCGTTTCAGTGAGCAAGGTCGAACCATGACCACCACTCTCCTTCACTGACCGGATACTCCGGGTCAGTTCGCCGTTTACCCGTTCGTTACGCCAGCGTAGCGGCCGCCAGTGACCCGTTCCCGGTCGGAATTCGAACCCGAAAGCGTAGAGCGGCGTCTTCGCCGAAGTACTGCGAAAGAATTCAGGCATGCAATCAGGTTCAGCAATCATCGCGAAACGAGTGGACGACGGACGTCCGAAAACGGACGATATCAGCGCGCTCGCCGACGCGGCGGGCTACGAAGTGGTCGGGACGATAACCCAATCGCGGACGGAGGATTCGAACTATCAGTTCGGTCGCGGAAAGGCCGAGGAACTGGCGAAACGGATCGACGATTCGGACGCCGATTCCGTGGTCTTCGACAACCCGCTCTCGCCACAACAGACGTTCGAAATCGGGGAACTGTGTCCGGACGAAACCGAAATCCTCGACAGATACCGTCTCGTCCTCGAAATCTTCGCCCAGCAGGCCGGAACGAAGGAAGCACAGCTACAGGTCAAACTCGCGGAGTTACGGTACGAACTACCGCGCGTCCAGGCCGAAATCAGGTTGGAGAAGGAAGTCGCGAACGAGCGGCGGTCGCGGAACGGCCTCGGCGAGAAGGAGGACCGGCGCGTCACCGACATCCGTGACCGAATCGAAACGATCGAAACGAAACTCGACAACCTCTCGGACATCGACGGGCAGCGGCGCGAAAAGCGCCGCGACCAGGGGTTCTCCCTCGTCGCCTCGCGGGGTACACGAACGCCGGGAAGTCCACGCTCCTGCGTAGAGTGGCCGACGAGATGGAGGTCTCCCCGGAACGCCACGAGGACCTCCACGAGAGCGCGGGCGTCGAGGATAGATTGTTCAAGACGCTCGAAACGACGACGAGACGGGCCGAGATTCGCGGGCGACGGACGCTCGTCACCGACACGGTCGGGTTCATTCAGGACCTGCCCCACTGGTTGGTCGAATCGTTCGAGACGACGTTGACCGAGACGTACGAGGCGGACCTCGTCTGTCTCGTCGCCGATGTGAGCGACCCGGTAGCGGAACTACGCGAGAAACTGCGAACCTCACGCGACCTCCTCGACGACGAAGTCGAGCGGGTCGTGACGGTACTGAACAAGGCGGACGAACTTTCTTCATCGGAAATCGACGAACGACTCGAAGGCGTGGCCGACCTCGCCCCGAATCCCGTCGTGGTCAGCGTCATCGAGGACGACGGAATCGATAGCCTCGAAAAACGAATCGCCGACGAACTCCCGGCGTTGAGGGAGGAGCGGATACGGCTTCCCAACACGGACGACGGCATGGCGCTGCTCTCGTGGCTCTACGACCACGCTCGCGTCGAGGAGGTGTGCTACCCGTCGGGAGAGCGCGTCGTCGTGGAGTTCGCCGCCGTCCCGTCCGTGGCGAAACGAGCGACTTCGAAGGCCGACGCGATGGTAAGCCGAGGGTAACGGCCGAATATTCATAGCGTTCCCGCCCGTACCTCGTTCGATGCCCGCGACGGGCACGGGGGACTGGGGACCATGAGTAGTGAAACACAGCCACCGAAACGACAGCAGGGGGCGTCAGAACGGGAATTCGTCGCCCCGACGAATCGGGAACAGGGCAAGGAGGAACTGCCGGGGCGTTTCGACTCGAAACTCCGGGACTCGCTCGGTACCTCGCCGTTCATCCTCACGAAGTTCGATAAGTTCATGAACTGGGTCAGGGGGTCGTCGATGTTCATGCTGCAGTTCGGCATCGCCTGCTGTAGCATCGAGATGATGCACACCTACGCCGTGAAACACGATTTGGATCGTTTCGGGGCGGGGGTTCCGCGCGCCTCGCCGCGGCAGGCCGACGTCATCATCGTGCCGGGAACCATCGTCTCGAAGTTCGCGCCGCGGATGAAGCGCGTCTACGACCAGATGCCCGAACCGAAGTTCGTCGTCAGCATGGGGTCGTGTACCTGCTCGGGCGGGCCGTTCCAGCAGGGGTACAACGTCATCAAGGGCGCGGAGGAGGTCATCCCGGTCGACATTCACGTCCCCGGGTGTCCGCCGCGACCCGAGGCGCTCATCTACGGAATCACCCATCTTCAGGAGCGAATCGCCAACGGCGAGGCGGCACCGGTCGTGGTCAAACCGTACGAACTGGAGCGGTTCGGCGATTTGGAACCCGACGAGTTGGTGCGTTCGCTCGCGGACGAAATCGACGAGGACACCCTCGTCATGCGCTACAACTGGGTGGAAGAATGAGTTCCCAGACGGAGGAACGAGGGCGAACGCGTCCGCAGGAGTTCGACCGCGACGAACTGGCGGAACTGCTCGGCGGTCACGTGCTCTCCCGCGACGACCACCTGAACGCACCCGGGTTCGTGATTCGGCCGGACGAAGTGCAGGAAGTCCTGACCGTACTGCGGGACGAGGCCGGATTCGACCATCTCTCGTGTCTGACCGCCCAGCAGTACGAGGACCGCTACGAGAGCATCTACCACCTCAAGAAGTACGCGGACCCGACACAGGAGGTGAGCATCGTCGTTCCGACCACGACCGACGACCCCGTGAGCGAGACGGCGGAACCCGTCTTTCGGACGGCGGAGTGGCACGAACGCGAAGCCTTCGACCTCGTCGGAATCGAGTACGACGGCAACCCGGATTTGCGGCGGATTCTCCTCCCGCGGGGCTGGCAGGGCCACCCGCTCTCGCTCGACTACGATCAGTACAAGACCCAGATCGTCCCGTTCGAGAAGCACAAGAATCCCATCGCGAAGGACGAGTACGCGGACAACGCCGATACGCTGTTCATCAACATCGGGCCGCACCACCCGGCGACCCACGGCGTCCTCCACATCGAGCGCGTCCTCGATGGCGAGCAGGTGATCGACGTGCACCCCGACATCGGCTACCTGCACCGCTGTGAGGAGCAAATGGCCCAAAACGGCACGTATCGCCACCAAATCATGCCGTATCCCGACCGTTGGGATTACACCGCGAACATGACCAACGAGTGGGCCTACGCGCGGGCCGCGGAGGACCTCGCGGACATCGACGTTCCGGAATACGCCCAAATCCTGCGGACGTTCGGCGTCGAACTCTCGCGCATGGCGGGTCACTTTCTCGCGCTCGGCACTTTCTCGCTCGACGTGTACGGCGACTTCACGGCCATCTTCCAGTACGCGTTCCGCGACCGAGAAATCGTTCAGAACGTCCTGGAGGATTTGACCGGTCAGCGCATGATGTTCAACTACTTCCGCCTCGGCGGCGTCATCTGGGACGTTCCGGAGCCACGGGAGGAGTTCTTCGACAAGACGCTGGACTTCGTCTACGGACTCCCGGCCGCGCTCGAAGAGTACCACGCCCTGCTCACGGAGAACGAACTCTTCCAACTGCGCTGTGTCGATACCGGCGTCCTCGACCCGAGGTCGCAAAACAGTACGGCGTGACGGGTCCAGTCGCCCGCGGGTCGGGAATCGACTACGACCTGCGCCGCGACGACCCGTACGGCTACTACGACCAACTCGACTGGAACGTCGTCACCGAAGACGGCTGTGACAACTACGCCCGCGTGTTGGTTCGGCTACGCGAGGTCGAACAGTCCGCCAGAATCGTCGAGCAGTGCGTCGAACTGCTGGCCAACTGGCCCGAGGAGGAACGGACCTTGCAGTCGAACGTGCCGCGAACCCTGAAACCGCCGATGGACGCCGAAACGTATCGCGCGGTCGAAGGGGCGAAGGGCGAACTCGGTGTCTACATCCGCTCGGACAACACCGCCAAGCCCGCGCGGTTCAAGATCCGAAGCCCGTGTTTCCACAACCTCTCGGCGCTGCCGGAGATGGCCGAAGGCGAGTTCGTGCCGGACCTGATCGCCTCGCTCGGCAGCCTCGACATCGTGTTGGGCGAGGTGGATCGGTAGGTTTCCCGAGAACACACCGAAGCACTCTTTCTTTTCGCCTTCGTGGTCCCGAATATGGCAAGCCTCAAACGCAGCCTCGCCTTGCTCGTCGCGCTCGTCGGCGTCGCGTTCGCCGTCCACTACGTCCTCTTCGGATCGCTCCCGCTCGGCAAACCGCAGATGCTTGAGGACGACGAAATCGACGAAATCGACTTCGAAACGGCGACGGAATAACCGCGATTTTCGGTCCGTATTTTCTTCCGTGAGCGTCCGAGACCACGGATTCCGACCCGCTCAGTCTTCACACCACGTCAGCGAGAGGTATCGCCCCCTGAGGCGTCCGGGTGTCGGCACCGATCCGACGACGTTCCAGCCGTCGGATTCGCGCCGAAGGAGCGTCCCGCGGTGGGTCACGGCCAGCACGTCGCCATCGACCACGCACCAACCGATTGCCACCTCCTCCGGGGTCGGTGACGACACCGATTCCAGCGTTTCCCCGTCGTGACTTTCGAACAGCGCGTGGCCGCCGTCGTCCCACGACGGGGACGAACCGGGTGCGCCGCCCGCGTAAAGGGTGCCGCCGTGGACGAACGCCCCGCGGAAATACCGCTGATCGTATTCGCCGTCCAACCGCGACCACGACCGTCCGACATCAGTGGAGCGGTACCAACCGCTCCCCGTCGAGGCGACGAGGGTTTCCGCGTCGGCCATGTGGAGGTGGTGGATGTCGTCCGTATTCGGCGCGTCGTGGTCGATACACCGCTCCTGCCAACTCTCGCCGCCGTCGTCGCTCACGTGCACGCCGCCGACTTCGACGCCAGCGACGAGTCGGTCGGGAGCATCCGGGTGGGTGCAGAGGCTTCGAACCTGCGCGAGTCCGTCGTGGCGCTCCAGTCCCCAGTCGAACCGCTCGCGCAACTCCCGAAAGCCGACGACCTCGTCCCAGTCCGCCGCCTCGGATGGGAGTCCGTACTCCACGTCGGCGACGAACAGGCGGGCGGGGCGCGTCCCGACGTAGAGCCTGTCGCCGGACGGATTGGTGGCGACGGCGTACACTTCCTCGTCCGGGAACGGAAGCTTCGTCCAGTCGTCTCCGTCCGCTGCGTGATACAGCCCGGATTTCGCGGCCGCGAAGGGTCCGGAAAGAGCGTCGAACCATTTCACTCGGAACACGCGTTCCGCGTCGAGCAGTTTTTCGTCCGTCGTTTCACCCGGCCCGCGGACGCTGGAGATTCGATACACGCCGTCGTCGCTTCCTGCGATGAGCATACGAAAGAAATCCGTCAGGATTGGCTTAAACGCTCCCGAAAGCGCGTTTGTGTAGAATTATTTTCAATTTCGAGCGTTGCCGACCGGACGGCTACAAGAGAAGAGGTGTTACCGAAGGGAACTCAGCCCAGTCGGTATTTCAGCCCGTTCGAAATCCGTTTTCGCTGGTACACCAGTTCGCCGAGCAACCAGAGGACGAGGAGCAGGATGGCGAAGATGACGGCGATGAACGCGTACTCGCTCATCCAGATGGGACGGATGAACGGCGTCACTTGGTCCCATCGCTCGCCGTAGTGGCGCATCGTGTCCTGCATCGACGTTCCGGCGAAGGCGTGGCCGAGGAAGACCGACATCCTGAGGCTCTTTCCGGTTCCGGGGTCGAGGTTCGCGCTGCCGGAGATTTGGTACGTTCCGGAGGCGTTCTGGTCGGCGATGGTCGGACCGTTGGATTCGTCGCCGGTGCCGATGCGCTCGGCGTCGTACGGAAGCCACGGTGCGTAGAACTCCCAGACGATTTTTCCTTCGGGAGTGACTTCGATGACGCGGTGGTCCGAGGAGTCCACGACGAGCGTGTTGCCGTTCGGGAGGCGGTCGGCGTCGCGCGGCCACGTCAGCGTGTCGGACGACCCGAGCGTCCACGTCCGGTTCCAGTCGTTCCCATCCTTCTCGTACTCGACGACGCGGTTGTTCTCGGAGTCGGCGACGAGAAACGTCGGTTTGCCCGACTCGCTTTCGAGGTAGTCGGGATTGTGCTGTTTGTTGAGGATGGAGGTGTTCCCGGGTTCACCGAGTTTCATCGTGACTTTCTTCGTCTTCCGGTCGATGACGAGGACTTGATCCATGTTTCGCGGGTCCACCGCGAACTTACCCGGCGCGATCTGCTGGACGTTGTTGAGGTGCGTCCAGTCGCCGGTGAATTCGCCACCCTGGTTCTTGTCGTAGTAGTTGGTGAAATGCCACTGCCAGACGATTTTGTCCTTTTCGAGACTGTAAACGTACACGCGGTCGTTGTTCTCTCCCGTGCTCGAATTGTAGTTGCGGAGGTTACCGACGAGCAGTTCCGTGCCGTTGTTGATGAGGTCGATGTCGTGGGTGTCCTTGATCGGAAGGGTTCGAGACCAGACTTTCTTCTTCGTCTCCGGATCCATCTCGTACACGACGGTCTTGCCGCGCTGCGTCGAGACGACGAGGAGGTTGCCGTTCGGAAGCGGATCGACGTCGTAGAACCACGATACCCCTTCCTTCGACCCGTTGTACACCCAGTTTATGTTGCCTTTGGGGCCGACGGAGACGAGTCGGGCGGGCTTCTTCCTGTTTCCTTCTCCCTGAAAGTTGAACCCTTGAACGCTGATTATCGTCGTACCGTTCGCGGGTTGATCGATGGTTCCAGGTTTGAGGTTCGATACGCTCGGGTCGTACGTGATTGCGGAGACCACGGAGGGCGTAAGCAGGGCGACGACCACTAATAAGACGATCCCACGCGTGAGCCAAGCACGCGGTGGGAGTCGCTCCGTCAAGTCCATAACGTAATCATGTTGACGTACTGTTTGAGTATTTTGCGTTTCGTCTACCATCCTCGTCGGCTGATTTTTGGTTTCTCGATGACAGTATCAGATCTGACATGACGGCGAACGATCTTCGGCGTTCGATCGCCGAGAACAAGCCGTTACTCCATCCGGTGGACGAGTAGCGAGCAATGTCTTTTAAGCGAGCAGGTAGTCACGAACTCCCGAATGGCCCCTGACATCGACCTCCGGTTGCTCGTCCCCGCACCCGTTCGGCGCATTCCCACCGACCTCGGGGTCGTCGTCTGCTTCGTTCTCGTGACCGGTCTCTCGGTTCTCCTCCCCGTCGTGCGCGACTGGCCGATTCGACTCCTCCTCGCGATGCCGTTCGTCCTGTTCGTTCCCGGCTACGTCGTCATCGCGGCGCTGTTCCCAGAGGGGAAATCGGCGGACCGGGAAACATCGGCGGGTCCGGAACGACCAGCAGAATCGGAACGATCAGCAGAGTCCGAAGAAACGGCGGAAGTCGGGTCCACCGTCGAACGGGTTCGCTCCCGGTTCGACGGCGGAATCGGCCTCCTCGACCGCTTCGCGCTCTCGTTCGGCGCGTAGCATCGCGGTCGTCCCGCTGATCGGACTCGTGCTCGATTTTACCCTGTGGGGAATCAGACTGGTTCCCGTGGTCGTCGCAGTCGGCGGATTTACCCTCCTCACGACGGCCCTCGCAGTGGTTCGTCGGTGGAACGTCCCCGAAGCGGAGCGGTTTTCGATTCCGTTCCGTCGGTGGGGCGCAGCGATTCGGACGTCGCTCCTCCGTCCGGCAACGCGAACCGATGCGGCGTTGAACGTCGTCGTCGTGCTGTGTGTCCTGCTCGCCGTTGCGAGCGTCGGGTACGCGGTCACGGTGCCCAACGACGGGGAGAACGTCACCGAGTTCTATCTCCTATCGCGGGGCGACAACGGCACCCTCACCGCTGGCGGGTATCCGACCGACCTCACGACGGGGGAGCGGAAATCGGTGTACGTCGGGGTGAAAAACCACGGGCACCAACGGGAGCGATACACCGTCGTCGTGCTCGTCCAACGGTTGGACACGACCGGGAACGGAAACGGAGCGAGCGTTCGGAACCAGCGGGAACTAACCCGCGTTCACGCCGTCGTCGGCCCGAACGAAACGTGGCGAACCGAAACGACGCTCGACCCAGGGATGACGGGGGACCACCTTCGCGTCCAGTATCTGCTGTACGAAGGACCTGTCCCGAACGAACCGTCCCAGAAGACGGCAGCACAGGAGCTTCACCTGTGGGTGAACGTTTCGAACGGTGGGAATTCGTGAGATGTCGATCCCTGAAAATCGGTTCAGTATCGCGTTTCCGATTCGAGAGGTGTAGAACGGACGACAGAGTTATGTGAGTATCCCTATACAAAGTGACGATGCACACAGTAACTGCCGAGCGCGTATCCAAGGCTCTGCGGAACCCATATCTACTGGCTCGGGAGACCAACAAACTCTATTACGGGACTTATAGGGACAACAGCGTCTACGGTACTGCCGTTCTGGACGAGGAGTGGGACAACCTGATACTGCTGGACGCCTGTCGGTACGACGTTTTCGAGGCGGAGAACACGCTTCCGGGTCGGTTGCACAAGCGACTGTCGAAGGCGAGCAGCACCGTCGGCTTTCTCGACCACAACTTCGATGGGAGACGGGTCCACGACACCGTCTACGTGACCGCCAATCCCCAGCTAACGCGGAAGTCAGACGACCTCGACGCGGAATTCCACTCGGTCGTCAACGTCTGGGAGACCGACTGGGACGAGGAGGTCGGGTCGGTGACACCCGAGGCGATGGCGAAACGCGCACTGGAAGCGAACGACGAGTTTCCGAACAAACGGCTGATACTGCACTTCCTGCAACCACACCTCCCGTTCATCGGCAAGTTCGGGCGGTCGCAGTTCGGATCGGGATTCGGCTCCGGATTCTGGACGAAGGTGAAGGAGGGCGACGTTTCGATTTCGGAGGAACGACTGTACGCCGCGTACCGCGAAAACCTACAGATCGCACTCCCGAGCGTACAGTCCCTCCTGGAGGAACTACCCGGACGGACGGTCGTCACGGCGGACCACGGACAGGCGTTCGGCGAACGCTCCTTCCCGCTCCCCATCAAGGAGTACGGTCACCCACGGGAGACGTACATGCCGTGCTTGACGGAGGTCCCGTGGTTGGTGTTCGATTCGGACGAGGAAAAGCGGGTCACGGCCGAACCGCCGGTCGAACGGGAGCGCGAAATCGATACCGAGCGGCCGACGTCGGCGGAAGTCGAATCGCGATTGGAGCAACTCGGTTACAAACTCTGATAGCCGATGAAGGGGAGTTTCACGGAGAAAATCTCCGTCACCTTCGTCGGGGGAATCGTCGGCCGGTTCACGCAGTATCTCGTCTACATCCTGATTTCGCGCACCTTGGGGGCGGCGGCGCTCGGTGTGTTCAGCTTCGGCTACGTGCTGTTGAACTTCACCTCGATCATCTCGCGGTTGGGGTTGGACAACGCGGCGAAGAAGTTCATCCCGAAGTACTCCGACCGGGACGAGAAGATTCGCGGGATAATCATCATCTGTCTGTTGATCCCGGTCGTCTCCGGAACCCTCCTCTCGTCCGGCCTGTACGTCATCTACGACGCCCTGAACGGCGTCCTCCACGTCAACGTGGATCGAACCGCGCTTCTGTTCCTGCTCGGGGTTCCGGCCTTCTCGGCGCTGACGGTGGCGATGGCCGCCACGCTCGGCTTCAAGGAGACCAAATACTCGGTGTACGCCAAGGACTTCATCCAAGGCGGGTCGGCGGCCGTCCTCATCGCCGTCGCGGTTTACTTCCGCGACGATATTCGGGTAGTCATCCTCGCCTACGTCGTCTCGGTCGTGTTAGGGTTGGCGTACGCGATTGCCGTGTTGGCCCGGAAGAGCGGCATGTACGACTCGCTGGCGTACGACGTTCAGTTCCGCGAGGTGTTTCTCTACTCGATTCCGGTGATGTTCACCGCCGTCTCGCAGTATCTCGTCTCGTGGACGGACATCCTGATGCTCGGAATCCTCAAGGACAGCGCCGCCGTCGGGTACTATCAGGTGGCGTTTCAGACCGTCGCGATCCTCGGTTTCGTCATGTTCGGCGTGAACTCGCTCTTCCCGTCCGTCGCCGCGGACCTCTATCACACGGACCGACTCGACGAACTGCGGAGCACCTACCAGATCGTCACGAAGTGGATCACGTATCTGACCGTCGTCGGGTTCCTGTTCATCGTCATCAAATCCGACGAGATACTGCGCCTGTTCGGCTCATCGTTCGGCCGGAGTCAGCAGGCGCTCGTCATCCTCGGCATCGCGTTCATCGTCGCGGGCGTCGTCGGCCCGACGGGGTATCTTCTGAGCATGACCGGCTACGAGCGCGTGGAATTGGTCAACAACGTCCTCATCGCCCTGTTGAACATCGGTCTGAACTACGTCCTCATCACCCGATTCGGCATCGTCGGCGCGGCGGTGTCCACCTCGATCTCGTTGGCCGTGCTGAACACCCTCCGGGTGATCGAGAGTTGGGTGTTCCTCGACATCGCGCCAGACCCGTCCACCTACTACAAAGGGGTCGTCCCCATCGTCGCCGCCATCGTCGTCCTCGAACTGGTGTCGGGAACGCTCTCCGGCCACCTCGCCGACCTCGTCGTCAGCGGCCTCGGCTACACCGCGACGTTCGCGGTGTTGATGTACTACCTCGGCGTCGAGAAGCGTGATCGGAAGCTGTTGCAACCGATGCAGTAGAACGAATCACGCCGTCCGGTTCGTGCTGTAGTAAATCGTCGTTTCCTCGGCTTGGTACACCTTATCGACGTGCTCGTTGGCCTGAATCCGCGCTTTCGACCGTCGCCACGATTCGAGGTTGACCCAGTTTTTCAGCGCCAGCCAGTTCCATTCGTAGTTGATGGCGTAGTAGCCCGCCGGGAGCGCGGACCCGTTTCGAAGCGCGCCGACGTTCGCGATGGATATCTTCTGTATCGACGCGCCGTTCTTCGCCGGTTGTGGCGTGTTCTCCTCCATGTACAGTTGCAGGAGATACTTCGTGAGGACGCTCGACCGTATCTCCGAGACGTTCGCGTACTGCATCGCCCACACCGAGGTGGCGTCGAAGTCCTCGTAGCCGTCGGTTCGGTTGATGGTGTGGTGTTGCTGGTTGGCGACGAAGAACGCCGGTTGCGTGACGAGCAACACGGCGAGCGCCAGCGCGCTCCACTTTCGAAGGCTCACTCGCGGTAGCTTCGGCAGTTTCGGGAACGACCGATCACTGAGCCGCCAGAAGTAGGCGATACAGAGCACCGCTGGCGGGTGTAGCCATGCGACTGCGGGGTGACCCATGGCGAATCGGATGAAGATGAACCCGCCGATGCCGACGAGGAACGAGTGAATGAGGATGCTGTCCTCGCGCGGTTCGTCCCGCACGACGTGGTAGTAGAACATCGCGACGAAGAACAACAGCGAGAGTCCGATGACGACGTACTTCGCCAGCGCGATGTACGTCACCTCCGGCGGTTGCGAGAAGTACAGCGAGCCCGCGAGCTGTTTCGACTGCTCGTCGGATTTGAACCACTCCAACAGCAGTTTGTCGAAGCTGGAAATCGACGGCCCCGCCCCCAGAAACACCGGGAGGAATCGCAGATAGACGAAGTTGAGGAAGCCGAACTCGACGACGAGCAGGACGGGAACGACCTTTTCGATGCGCCGTTTCACCGTCGCGCGCTCGACGTCGTCGTCGAGCGGGTGTGTCACCCAGAGCGCCACGAGGGTCATGAGGACGATTGCGGTTCGGTCGTAGGAGACGAACACCAACGTCGATCCTGCCAGCAGTCCGACCGGATACAATCGCTTCGTCGGCCGCTCGATCTCGATGAACAGCAGGAGGAGAATCGTGAATTCGAGCAGGGCACCGATGCCGTGCGGCCAGTAGAACGTCTTGCTCGTTCCGTTGAGCGACGCGAGAAACTGCACCAACACCAGCACACCGGCGACGACGTAACTGCCCGAGACGCGCTTGATGAGGGCGTAGTAGAGGGCGATGTACGGGAAGATGGTCAGCGGCGTGTACAGCAAGGGCGTCGCCTTCGTTCCCCACAGCAGGGTCATGATCGACCCGAGCGAGTAGAATCCCGAGAGGTAGACGTCCCGTCCCGCGATGTGGCCCGTCTCCACGATCTGCTGTACCCGAGCGACGTGCTGTGGCGCGAACGAGTCGATGGAGATGATGTGGGCGAACAGAGGGAAGGCGATAGCGAGGGAGACACAACTGATGGCGACTTTCAGTCGCGCCCGTTTTGCATACCGCCCGTACTCCGTACGTATCGATAAAACCCCGTTTCTATTACATATCTGTTCGGGAAAATCCAGCGTCACACAGTGGGATATCTATTCCATCCCTTCTACTCCCGCATAGATGTCGTCCAGTTTTCGGGCCATGGCGGTCGCGGGTCCGGGCGATCGTGACGGTTTTCCGACCAGAATTCGCTTGCGA
This sequence comes from Haladaptatus sp. R4, assembly GCF_001625445.1. NCBI lineage: Archaea > Methanobacteriati > Methanobacteriota > Halobacteria > Halobacteriales > Haladaptataceae > Haladaptatus > Haladaptatus sp. R4. The sequence goes on from NZ_LWHG01000034.1 coordinate 121,412, forward strand.
GGTGGACGACCACCACCGTCTGCCACCGTGGAAACTCACGCGGGTAGACCCGAGTGGCCGAAAACGTATTCCCACACTCGGTTGTCCACCCCATGACGATGCACGTTTTACAGGTAGGGCCGGTGCCGAGACGCGTCGGCGGCCGGAACACGGGGGGCGTCGCGAATCACATCTGGGACCTGTCGAGACAGCTAACAGACGAGGGGTACGACGTGAGCGTGCTGGCACACAACCTGTACGAATCGAGGTCGGACCCGGTCGTCCGTGAGGACGTGGAAATCTACGGCGTGAACTGGAAGCGCCTCGGGGGACACCTCGGCACGGTTTCGGCACCGGGCGACCTGTACGCCGTCAACCGCGACTACTTCGGCCAGTTTCCCCCCGCGGAGCGGGCGAAGTATCTCGCCTATCACCTTCACTGCCGAAGCGTCTTCGCCGAACTCTCACCCGATGTGATTCACAACCACCATCTCGGCTTCAAATGTCCCATCGTTCACCACGAGCGGGACGCGACCCTCGACGCCGACCCGCCGATTTTGACGTCCGTTCACGGCTTTCACGGGATGATGTTCGGCGACGAGCGGTCGAAGGCGAACCACGAGCGACTGATCCGGGACGGCTACGCGCTCTCGTCCAACCTCCTGCTCAACAGCAGTCAGGTACGAAGCGAGGCGACCGAACTCCTCCCCGATCTGGAATCGAAACGCTACGCCGTCGGCATCAACGGGATCGACGGCCAGCGATACCGGCCGAACGGCGGGGCCGGAGTCACCGGAACCCGAGAGGACGGTGAGGGGACCGGCGACGAACCCGCGACGCTCCTCTACGTCAGTCGGCTCGAAGAGCGAAAAGGGATCTTCACGCTGTTGGACGCCCTCTCCGCGGAATTCTCGGCGTCCGACGTTCGCTGTCTCGTCGTCGGCGAGGGCGAGGAACGGCCCGCAGTCGAGCGACGAATCACGGATCACGGCATCGGAGAAATGGTGGAGTTGAAAGGGTTCGTCCCCGAACTGGCCGATTACTACGACGAAGCGGACGTGCTGGTCGTCCCCAGTTACCACGAGGACTTCGGGCTGATTTACGCCGAAGCCATGTCGTGTGGCACGCCGGTCATCGGAACGACGAACGTGCCCGAAAGCGTGATTCCGAACGAGTCGGTCGGATTTCGAGTCCCGCCGAAGGACCCCGCCAGCCTCCGCGATGCGATCCGAACGGCGATTCGAACGGAGTGGGACACGGAAACGATCCTCGACCACGCCCGGACGTTTCACTGGGAGCGAAAGATCGAGGAGTACGACGATATCTACGCCGACCTCGTGAACGGGGAGTTCTGATCACTTGTAGCCGAGCGTCCGCAACCGCGTCTCGACCGTCGAATCGTGGAGGTCGGTGCCGTCCTCCATCATGTTCCCGGCGACCTCATCGGCCGACGTGAACTCGTCCAACTCCGTCCGCAATCGACTCTCCCATTCGACGGTACCGGACACGTCCTTGGTTTCGTCGGGGTCGGCCGCCAAATCGTACGCCTCGGTTCGGAGCTGTCTGCGCGTCTCGGCGTCGAACGTCTCGATGACCTTTCGATCCTCCGTCCTGATGCCCGTGTACGCCCGATTCAGCATCGGGGAGTGATTCAACAGGTAACTCCGCCTCGCTTCGTCGCCGTGCGGAGCACCCTCCCAGTTCGACGGCACGTCGAGACCCAGATTCGACGCTATCGTCGCGGGGATGTCGAGTTGTCGCACCTCCTCCGCTCCCGAAAACCACTCGGCGGCCGTCGGACTGGCGAACAGGGGAACCCGAACACATTCGTCGTAGAGGCGGGCGTGGCCGTACTTCCCGTGGTTGAACTCCTCGCCGTGGTCGCCGACGACGACCACGACGGCGTCGTCGTCGATAAAGTCGAAGACCTTCCCGATCTGTTCGTCCAGGAAATCCACACACTCCCAGTACAGCGCCTCCAACGTGGCGAGCGTCTCCCCGTCCACCTCGCTGTGATGTTTCGAGAACTCGTAGTGTGAGCGCAGCGTCCGCACGAGACCGCTTTCGACCGACCGCCTGAAACCGGGGAGGAACGGCACGTGGACGTCCATCAGGTGCAGCCAACAGAATCTCGGCCCGTCCGTTCGTCCGTACCATCGCTCCGCCCGTTCCGCCAGTTCGGTCGTCGTCACCCGACCGCGGAACCGAGCGTAGTCGGTCGCGTTCCGCAGGGTTTCCGAGACGGCGTCGAGTTTCGCCGGGAGCAGGGACGAATCGACGGTCAAACCGTCGTTCCAGAACGCATCGAAGTACGGTTCCCACGCGCTCAAAAACGGGTTCGACGCGACGAACCGCCGGTCGAATACCCCGACTCGGAGAGCAGTTCCATGAGCGGCCTCGCTCCGTCGCGAATTTCGTCGAACCGTCGTAGACGAAGGGGTAGTACTGCCCGGCGAGGATGGCGGGGAAGACCCCCCGCGTCGCGGGTGCCGGACAGATGGCGTCCCGTCGGCGGTACTCCGCGGTCAGGGCTTCGAAGGAATCCATCTCGTCGGGCGCGTCGTGTCGCCAGCAGTCGATGGTGAGCAGGACGACGTCGGGTGACTCGGAAACGTCGGACATCTCAGAGGTACCCCAACTCTTTGAGTCGCGTCGAAACGTCCCCAGCGGTTTCCGGGCGTCGTTCCGACGAGGTGCCAGACACCACCGTCCGGCGATTCGACCACTCCAGTTCGAACCACGGAACCGTAACGAGGTCGGGGGCGTGGATGCCCTCGGGATGGCCGTACACCCGAACCCCCGCCGGACCCAGACGCTCGCCGAACAGGTTGCCGTGGTCGGCCGTCACGACGGTCTTTCCGTCCAGTTCGTTCCCCAGTTCCCGAACGTGTGGAAGCACGAGATCGAGGTTCTCCCGATACGCCTTCCGGACGACGTCCTCTCGGAGATGGCCCTGTTTCAGCAGGTCCCAGACGTTCCAGTGGTCGCTCTCGGCCGTCTCGCCGCTCGCCATCCGCCGCGACAGTTCGATGCCCGCCTGTTCCTCGATGTGCTCCTGTCCGAACTCCCCGATGAACGGGTAGTGTGGCTGGATGAAATGGGCGATGATCCGTTTGTCCGGATACCGTTCCGCCGCTTCGAGCGTCCGCCGTACCATCTCGCGCGGTCGAACCGTGTTGTTGGTCTCGTCCCAGTCGGACTCCCAGACGTTCACGACCGCGTGGAACACGCCGTCGTCCGTGTGGACCTCGACTTGCGGGTTCGCGGTCACGTAGACGGTGTCGCGGAACGTCCGACCGTCGAAGTTCGCCCGCAGGAACTCGGGCGTGTTCGATCCGAGCGAGCGCTTCCGTTTCAGCGTCCCCGACAGCCCCGAACCGGGGAGCGCCCGCCAGGAACGTGTCGAACCGACAGGCGTCGAGGAGGACCAGCGTGTCCCACTCCTCGTTCATCACCGCCGTTCCTTCGTCCCCGTCGAAGTAGCGGTAGTACGGTTTCAACACCGCCTTCTCGTAGAGGAACGGGAGCGCGATGGTGCGCCACCATCGTTCGTCGTCGTAGTGCGCCGCCGTCTGTCGAATCTTGTCGGTTACGCTCATGTCGGCACCTCCGTTCGTCGGGCCAGTCGTTCGGTCAGATACGTCGAAAGCGCGTACGCCATCCACGCCTGACACCATCGCATCAGCGTGAATCGCTTCGTGTAGAAGCGCCGTTTCTGGTAGTAGAACTGCCCGTCACCCGCGTACAGGTTTTCGAGCACCCAGTCGATGATGGCGCGGGCGAACTCGAACTCGCCTGCCATGCTGAACACGATGATTCCCTGCGTCGCCGCGTGGATGTCCTTCGGGAACTTCGAGTTCTCGTCCCAGTTGGGCGCGCCGTCCGCCTCGAACAGCCGATTTCGATAGAACTCCAGCGCCGCCGCGAGTTCGTCCGCGTAGCGCTCCGTTCCCGTCACTTCGTGATAGCGCAACATGGCCTCGATGATGAAACCGTTGTGGTGGTTGTCCATCGACAGGTGGGACGCCGACGGCGGTTCGCGGTAGTACCACCCGCCGAGGGAGGTCTGTCGCTCGACAACGTAATCGAGCAGTTTCGAGGACCGGCGGCGCAGTTCGTCGTCGTCGAACCGTCCGTACAGATCGATCAGTAGGCGCGCGCCGAGCGCACCGCCGTTGAGCGTGTAGTAGTCGCCGCTCTCCAGCGGTTGGTACTTGATCTTGGCGGCGTCGCCTATCTCGCGGTACTCCAACTCGTCGTAGAGGAAATCGGTCGCCTCGGCCGCCGTCTCGCCGAATTTCGGATCGTATTCTCCCATCGACAGCAACGCCTTGGTCGCGTAGGAGGTCGGGACGACGTTCGGCGTGTTCGGCGGTCGCTTCTCCCGAAGCATCTGCATCGCGTGTCGGTGGCCGCCGCAGAACCCGGCGTACCCCTCGCTCGTGTTCTCGGTCAGCCACTCGGCGAGCCGAATCGCCTCCTCCCGATAGCGTTCGTCCCCGGAGAACCGAAACAACCGCTCGTTCGCCAAGACGAAGAGGGCGGTTCCCTTGAAGCTCCGGCGCTGTTCCACGAGGAGAAGCGGTCGGACGTTCACCGGCGACCGCTTGATTCCCTCCTGCACGAGGATGTTGAGCCACTTGTTATCGACCGGAGTTTCCCGGAGCAGGCGACTGCTCATCCCGTCGAAGTAGTCGTATCCGACGTAGTCGTGCTCCCACGAGTACCGAAGCGTCTCCCCGAGGAGGTCGTAGATGACCTCGTCCCCCAACTCGCCGGTCGTCGTGTAGATCAGTTCACTCATCTATCGACTCCCAAATCCGTGTGACCAGTTCTCCGACTTCGTCTCGAACCCGCTTGGACTCGCCGAGGCTTCCCTCGGTTCCGCGATTGGCGTCCAGATAGTCGAATATCTCGTGGTGGTCGCGGGTCAATAGGATGTCCCCGTCGCGCGCCATCTGCTGGTCCACGGAGAGCGGCGTCTCGGGGAAAAAGGACACCGCCGGTTTGTTCATGCACGCGGCTTCCCGCGCCATCGTCCCGGATCCGGTGAGGACGCCGTCGGAGTGCCACGCGAGTTGCAGGCCGTTCAAGGCAGTCTCCGGGACGTACACATCGCTGGGGCCGTACGGCGCTGTGAACTCTTCGTCGCCCCTGCCGCGCGGCAGGTAGACGACGTCGATTCCGCGCTCCGCCGCCTCCCGGAGGATGTCGGGGACGAGCGACCGCTCCTCGGAGACGTACGCGGCGTCGAGGGCCTCCGGGCGGACGACGATGTACTCCTCGAACGGAAGCCGTTCGGGAAACGACGGGTCGGGTTCGAAGTCGGCGACGTAGATGTCCTCCTTGTAGCCGTCGTAGGTGTGAACCCGCGAGGAATCGACGCGCCACTTGGTCAGTTCCGAGGTTTCGAACGCCGCCGGAACGACGTTGTGCGTCGCCTGTGCCTCCAGTCGGTTGTACAACTCCTCGAAGCCCAACCCGTCCACGTGCGCCGTGATGTCGTTGTCGGTGAAGTGAATCGACGGGATGCCCCGCGCTTTCGACGCGAGGACACACATCGCGTTTCTAGACGACAGCGAGACGCTCGCGGGCGGTGCTTGCGCCGCGAGTTGCATCGTCCGAAGCGGGATGCCGAACTTCCGGAGCAGGGTATTGTCGAAATCGCGGCCGAGGACGGTGTAGTCGAAGCCGGTTTCCCCGGCCAAATCGACGGTCTCCGTCTTCTCCCGAACCGTGACTTCCGTTCGAACGTCGGTCAGCGAGTCCACCAGTCCACGGAAGAAAAAGGGATGTGACGGACTCACGAGGTCTATCCACGCCGTTTGGGTCGTCGTTGCTGTCGTCATATCCGTTGCACCTCGATCCCGACCGCGGCCCATTCGTCCGCGTCGAGCACCGCTTTCGTGTCGATGACGAGGTTCCCCGCCATTCCGTCCGCAATAGCCCTCGCTTCCAGCGATTCGAACTCGTCGTGATCGGTCGTGACGACGAGCGCGTCGGCCCCGTCCACGGCGTCCGCCAGCGACTCCAGTCGAATCGCAGGATTTGCGACGTGGGGGTCGTGCAGCACCACCCGGGCCGCGTTCGAACGCGGTCCGGGGTCGTGGTCGTGGTCGGGAGCGTCGTTCGATTCGTCCTCTCGTCGGCCGGTTTCGCCACCGCCGTCCGTCGCGGGCGTCTCCGTCGCCGCTTCGTGCTCGTCTTCCGCCGCCCTCCGCACCGCCTCCGCGAGTCGAAGTCCGGGACTCTCGCGAGCGTCCCCGATGTTCCCCTTGTACGCGACGCCGAGAACCGCGATTTTCGTCCCCGCCAATCCACCCAGTTCCTCGTCGAGGAGTTCCGCGACGTACCCCGCCATGCCGTCGTTGACCCGCCGGGCGCGTGCGATCAGTCCAACTCGTCGAGCGCTGGCCCAGAAACCACGGGTCGACGGGCAGACAGTGGCCGCCGACGCCGGGTCCCGGACGATGGATGTTCACGCGCGGGTGCTCGTTGGCGAGGCCGATGGCTTCCCGCGAGTCGATGCCGTACTCCCGGGTGAGTTTGGCTATCTCGTTGGCGAGCGCGATGTTCGTGTCGCGGAACGTGTTTTGGATGAGTTTGACGAACTCCGCCGTCGTGGCGTCGCTGGTCGTCCGAATCTCCCCCTCCACGAACGAATCGTAGAGGCGGACGGCGGCCTCCGTCGAAACGCCGTTCACGCCGCCGATGATGCGGGCGTTCTGGCGCATCTCCGTGATGATGTTTCCCGGCAGGACCGTCTCGGGACAGTGGACGAGCGCGAACTCGTCACCGGCCCGCAGTCCGTCGGTTTCGAGGACGGGACGGAGCACGTCCTCGGTCGTTCCGGGCGGCACCGTCGATTCCAGAATGACGGTGTCGCGACCCGCAGGTGGGGTCGAATGGCCTCGCCCGCCGACCGAACGTAGTTCAGGTCGGCCCGTTTCGCGTCCGCGTCGAACGGCGTCGGCACGCAGACGATGTGATACTTCGCCGGTTCGACGGTCGAAGTCACGTCGAGGTTGCCGGACTCGAACGCCTGCGTGACGAACGCCCGGAGGCCGGGTTCGTCCATCGGCAACTCGCGGTCCTCCAGCCCCTCGATGACGCTCTCGTCGGTGTCGTAGCCGACCACATTGTGATCGTAGTTGGCGAACATCGCGGCCGTCGGGAGGCCGATGTACCCCAAGCCGTGAACGAAAATCTCGTTCATCCGGTTTCCCCCCGAACCGTTCCGTTCGACCGCAGTATCGATACGATTGACTCCCCGGTGCTTCCGTTACCGAAGGGGTTGTCCCACTCGGTTGCTGTTTCGATCATGATTCGTGACCCTCGTCGTATCTCGTCCGGGTCCGTCCCGACGAGTCTGTTCGCCCCGACCTCGATGGTCTCCGGGCGTTCGGTGCTGTCGCGGAGCGTCACGCACGGCGTTCCCAAAATACACGCTTCCTCCTGGACGCCACCCGAGTCCGTCAGGACGAGGTCGCTTCGCTCTCCAGTTTCAGGAAGTCCAGATACTCCCGCGGTTCGAGCAGTCGGACGGTTTCCGGGACGTCGATGCCGAACGCCGACAACCGTTCGCGCGAGCGTGGATGGATCGGATACACGACCGGACAGGAGAGCGACGACGCGACCGCATCCGCTCCCCGGAGGACGGACGCGAACCGCTCGGGGGCGTCCACGGTTTCCTGGCGGTGTGCCGTCAGGAGGACGAAGTTCCCGGGGTCGAGACCGAGGTCGGAGAGAACGGTGCTCTTTTCGAGCGCGAGCGTGCGGTTTTGCTCCACCGCATCGACCACGGTGTTTCCGGTGACGAACACGCGCTCGTCGTCGATCCCTTCCTCCGCGAGCAGGTTCGCCGAGCGCTCCGTCGGCGCGAAGAGGTAATCCGAGAGGTGGTCCGCGACGCGCCGGTTCGACTCCTCGGGCATCTCACGGTCGAAGCTACGCAATCCCGCCTCGACGTGGCCGAGGCGAGTCGGCAGTTTGTCCGCCGCGATGGTCCCGGCGAGCACGGTGTTCGTGTCCCCCTGCACGAGCACCACGTCCGGCCGCTCGTCTTCGTGGATGGATTCGATGCCCGAGATCATTCCCGCCGTCTGCCGACCGTGCGATCCCGACCCGATATCGAGGTTGTACTCCGGCGTCGGCAGGTTCAGTTGTTCGAAGAACACGCGGTCGAGCGACTCCGAGTAATGCTGACCGGTGTGCAACAGGAAGTGGTCGATGTCCTCCCGTTCGCACGCCCGAATCACCGGTGCCAACTTGATGATCTCTGGGCGCGTCCCGAGGACGAGCGCGATGGCGAGGTCCGCCATCTATCTCCCCACTCCCTGCTGTCGAATCAGGTCCGTGATGCGATTCAGAATCAGTCCGCAGAACACGCCCAGTACGCCGAATATCGTCACGAACCCGGCGACGAGCACCTTGCTCGGGTAGAAGTTATCCGTCGCTTGGTAGATGAGGATCGCGTTCATCCCGTACAGCGTTCCCGCGAGGATGAACAACAGACCCGGCAAGCCGAAGAACACCAACGGATGGCGGTCGCGAACCAACTGTACGAGATACAGCGCGACGATCGACCCGTGGTGGATCGGATTGTAGGTCTGTCCGTCGATGCCCTCGTACCGCACGTCGATGGGAACCTCCCGTATCGACAACCCGTTTCGTACCGCCTGATCGACCATCTCGGATTCGACGCCGATGCCGTTCGTCCGGACCGAATCGTCTCGACCGTCTCGGCCGAGAGTGCGCGAAATCCGCTCTGTGTGTCGGTCAGCGAGACGTCCGAGGAATGTATCGTCAGGTAGTCGAGCACCTTCTGCCCGAACCGTCGATACGCTGGGGTCTCGTCGTCCTCGGACGGCGAGAGATACCGACTGCCGATCACGAGGTCGGTGTCGCCTTCGAGCACCGAGTTCGCGACGGAACGGATGTCCCCCGTCACGTGTTGGCCGTCCGCGTCCATGAGCACCAACACGTCGAACTCGACCGTCCGCGAGTACTCGAACAGGGTCTGTATCGCCCCGCCCTTCCCGCGATTGGTCTCGTGCTCGATGACCGTGGCACCCGCTTTCTGCGCTATCGACGCCGTCCCGTCGGAACTCCCGTCGTCCACCACGATGACGCGCTCGGCGTATCGTTGCGCGGAGAGGACCGTACTACCGATTCCGACCTCCTCGTTGTACGCCGGGATACCGACGACGATACCGTCCATGCTGGCGGTCGTCGCTGAACGGTCGTCGGGAGCGACATCGACGATATCGCCGGAATCGACGTCGAGGAACGCATCGGTCCGGTCCGATTCGTCGGCGTCGAACGCCGTTTTCGACGCGCGACCGTTCGATGCACGACCGCTCGGGTCCGCTTTCCGTTCGAATGCGATCGGTTGTGACGGATCGGTTTGTACGACGATACCCGAGTAGTCGTTTTCGTCGGCTGCCTCGATGAGGGCGGCGTGGAGCGCATCGATGCACCCGGCTCCGTCCGTCGAATCCACGAGACGGGCACCGAATTGCTTCGCGGTCCGAACGCTCTTTGCGTCCGGGATTCCCGGATGAACGACGAACACGTCGTAGCCGAGTCGAACCGCTCGTCGGATCGAGACGGCGGTCTCCTCCTCGTTCGTTTTCGTAGCTATCAGGCCGACCGCCGTCGTATCGTGAGTTCCGGAAAGCCGGTGAAATATTTGTGAACTGTTGTTCATTTACTCCCCTTCGGCGTCTCCAACGCCCGTTGTGAGGTCACTGGGAATTGGACAGCTAGTTCTCCCTCGGACAACTGTTTCGAGAATGTGCTGTCGGCGGACCGGTATTTCAACCCCAACCTTCGTTTCGAAGGTTCCGTCCCGCTCGACCGCCTTCCATCGTCCGTTTCTAGCGCAACCGGCTGTGCGAAAGGGAAGAGCGTGACGTCGGAGAGTCGTCCCAAATCAACGGATAGCGGCCACGAGACGGCAGCTAACGTGATAGGATGACCATTCTACACTAGCAGTAGCCGCGGTCGCGGGAGCGATTGAAGGGAGAAGAGGAGCGACGGGAGGGAGAAGTGGACCGACTGGAATCAGTGTGAACGAACCGCGTCGAGCGTTGGATTCCGGCCGGTTATCAGCCGTCAGAATCGCTACCATGACCGATTTTTTCGGCGCTCCGAACCGCGTCGGAAACGAGCGTGCTCGACACCGTAGTTCCGGTGAACGAGACCCGCTCGAACGCGTTAGTCACGGTTTCGAGCCCTCTCCGTTCGTCCTCGTCGATATTCGCCGCCCTACAGGCGCGATAGAACTCCCAGTGTGTCAACCGAGGTTCGACCGCGGTCGTCGTTTCCAGATGGGACCGAACGGCCGCGTAGGCCAGTTCGGCCGCGCGGTTCAGGTCTCCCGCGGTGAGCGCGGCGTTCGCGCGTTCGGCCAACTCGTCCGACGGGTCGTCGGAGTCGGAGTCTGAGGCGATCGAATCGCCGGTGGTATCGGCGGCGATGGCGGCCTCGGGCGAGACCGTTCCCTCACCGTTCGATTCCGTCGAGTCGCCTCGGCGGCGGACGTAAACGCCGCCGATGAGGAGCAATCCGGCGAGCGCCCCGCCGAGGACGAGGGGAAGCCACTCGCGGTCGAAGACGGAATCCGTCCCCGGCAACTGGAGGGTCATGCGCGTTCGCGTTCGACTCGCGGCGAGGTTCGTCCCTCCACCGCCGAAGTTCGTGGCGAGCACGACGGTCCCGTTCGACTGGTTGTGTACGACGCTCGGCGGGACCCGCAGTTGGGAGCGATACGTCCCGTTGGCGTCGGTCTCCACCGTCCCTATCGGCGTCCCGTTGGCGAGGACGGCGACGGATCGGTTCGGGACGGTCCGCCCGTCTTTCGTCGTCAATCGTCCGTGGACGGTGACGTTGCGCCCCTGCGTGACGTTACCCGTGAGCGACAGCGAAGTCGGCGTTTGGCGGACTCGAATAGCGGTCGTGGCCTTCGCTCGGCGGAGCGCCTGTCCGTGATACGGCAACTGAACCCGGAGCGTCCGTTTTCCGGCCGAGACGTTCGCGGGCAGTTTCGAGCGGAAATGAAAGATACCATCGGAACCGGTCGTCGTGGACCCGATGCGCTTACCGTCGGCGAACAGGACGACGGGGACGCTCGTGACCGTCCCGCCCGCCGCCCGTACCGACCCGGAGGCGGTGACGTGCCGCTGGAACGACGCGGTGTCGTCGCTCCGGTGAAGGACGACCTTCGCCCGCGTCGGGTTCACGGTCGATTCGACGGTTCGGTTGTCCCCGAGGTAGACGGAATCGTCGGCGGGGACGTACCGAAGGTCGAACGGTTGGGTTCCGAGGTGAACCGCACGTGGCCGCCCGGAGATCGAAAACGTCCCGTCCGACCGCGTTTTCGTGGTGACCGTGTGGTTCGGCGTGAGCCGAAGGCGGACCGTTCGGTTGGCGAGCGTCGTCCCGTTGACCGACCGTAGCACGCCCGTCACGCGCAGTGGATTCCGGTACGATGTCCTCTTTTGGACCGAGCGCACCGTCAACCGCGTTTTCGTGAACTCGTTCTTCCGTACGTCCATCTGCTGTTTCGTGACGTTGTTCGTCTCCCGGTGAACCGACCGAACCTCCTTCTTGAACTGCTTCCCGGTCGAGTTAGACACGTTCCCATAGCTGTGGGTGAGTCGGTCGTTGGTGTTCGAAATTTTCTTCTGGAGGTGATTCAGCCGTCTCGCCAACTTGCGCGCTTTCCGCTCCTTCCCGTTCTCTTTGGCCGTCTGATACCGGCCGTGCAGGCGATGGTAGCGGCGAACGGCGGTGACGTAGGTTCGCTGTTGTGTGCCCGTCTCGTTCAGCTGCCTCGCGATCCTGTCGTCGCGCTTCGAGTCCGTTCGCTCCGCGACATCGACGTAGCGCCCCAGCATATCGTCGTATTTCGACCCCACCACCGAGTGCGCCTTCCGGTACTGCCCTCGATTTATCTTCACCGTACTCGACCCGAGTTGGGAGGAGAGATGCGACAGATACCAGCGATCGAGTTCCGAGAGTTGTCCGTTTTCCTTCGCCTTCGACGGGTTCACGTGATGGCTTTCGGCCGAACCGTTCGCCGCCGTCGAATTGTTCGGCTCCTTCGCAGCATCGAGGACGCCGAGCGGTTCGGCGACCGAAAGCGACGAAAGCGACGAAACCGTCGAATCGGCCACACCGGTGGACGACGAGCGGGCGAAACCGACCGACGAACAACCGGCCGACACGACGATGACAGTTAGTACCACGACGGCCATCAGTCGCTGGGCGGCCGTCGCTCTCGGTCGGTCGGATCTGTCTGACACGCTCACCCTAGTCGGGGGAGTTGATCAAAACTCCTTCCCCCGTAGAGCGAATTATGCTGACCCTTCCGTTGTCGGGTTTCCACGACCCCCGACCCTTGTAACCGTTCATCCGCGTGAACGGTCAGTAGATTCAACTGCGAGAGGGTAGTCGGCGAAGTGACAATGGAGACGACGCGTCGGTTTTGCGCGACGGTGAGCCTCGCGGCAGTACTTCTCGCCGGAGCGTGGGTGCTCGACGAACCGCTCCTGCTCGTCGGCGCGGCGGGAATCGGTGGCTCGCTCGTCGCCGAGCAATGGCTCTTCGTTCTCGGCGTCGCTCAACTCACGGACGACCTCATCGTCACCCAGACGGTGTCACACGAGGAGGCGACCGTCGGGTCGGACGTTGACGTCCATCTCGACGCGGCACTTCCGTCGCCGACGCCGTTCTCGCTCTCGATTCGTGCATCGCCGCCGATAGCCGCGACGGGGAGTACGGTCGAAGAGCGCACCGTGACTATCGACGCCGGCGAGAAGCGAGGGGAGACGGATTTCTCGCTCCGTTGGCCCGTCGCCGGTGAATTCCGGTTTTCTCGACCGAGGATTTCGGTTCGAGATTCGCTGGGGACGTTCGAAACGGACCTCTCGCTGGGGACGACACCCAGCGTTCGGGTTGAGCCGCGCTATCCGAAGGACCTGTACGTCGGAATCCGGGGTGAACGGGCCACGTCGTCGCTCGGGGAACAGGATACGGGTGCTCGGAGCGTCGGGTTCGACCCGGCGGAGATACGGGAGTACGTCCCCGGCGACACGATGCGACACATCGACTGGAAGGCGACCGCTCGGATGGGATCGCTCTACGTGCGCGAACTGGAGGAGAAGACGGACCTCTCGAACGTCCTCCTCGTTGACCATCGAGCGTCGATGGGAACCGGAGAACCGGGTCGCCGGAAACTCGATTACCTTCGTCAGGTGGCACTCGGGTTCGTCGCGAACGGGAGAGCCACGAGCACGCCGTGCGGGCTATACGGTATCGGCGAAGGGGGAATCACGGTCCGTCGGTCGCCGACAGCCACGAAACGTCACTTCGACCGATTGGGGACTGATCTCCACGGGCTTTCGCCCTCCACGGTGGACGAACCCGCCGATAGATGGACATCTCGATCCGAGTACGAGTCCAAGTCCGAGTCCGATTTCGAACGTCGTCCCGAGTTCGACGACCCCGGACTCGGCAGTATCCGGCGTCCGTCGCCGACGGACGTCCGAAGCGCGACGCGTCGCCTCGATTCGGGGACGGCGTTCGATTCCACCCTGCGTCCGTTCTTCGAGACGCAGTCGCCGACCGTTCCACTACCGGGTGAACAACCCCTTTACGACGCGGTTCGGACGCAGTTGGCGAACACGCAGGAGTCCGCCGTCGTCGTGTTTCTCACCGATGACGACCACCGATCCGAGTTACAGGAGGCCGTATCGATCGCCCGGCAACGATACGAACGGGTCGTGGTGTTCCTGACGCCGTCGGTGTTGTTCGAGTCAACGGGACTCACCGACCTGTCGCGGGCCTACGAGCGCTACGTCGATTTCGAGGAGTTCCGGAAGATGCTCGCCGGAACGGGCGACGTCGCGGCCTACGAAGTCGTCCACAGGACCGACTACAGACGATACTCTCGATGCCGCGCGCGCAACGCACACGGGGAGGGAACCGATGATGACGGGGAGGGAACGGACGACGACGTCACGGGCCGCGCTCGGCGGATTTGGACTGCTCGTCGTCGGGGTCGCCTTCTGGGTCGGCGGTGGGATCATCGGACTGCTCGCCGCCGGACTCACCCTGGTGCTGTGGTATCTGACGGCCGCACGCTACGCGGTGACGTTCGGTCAAGTCGCGCTCGCCACGTTGGTCCCCGCGAGTTCGCCGCTCGTCATCGCGGCGGGTGAGTGTGGACTGCTGGTGCTCCTGCTCGGTTCGCTGGCCACGGTCGGCACGGGCGGCGTCGCCGGACGACGAATCCTCGTCGGCGCCGGAGTCATTGCCGTTACCGGGGGCGGAACGTGGCTCCTGTATCTCGGTTCCGGAACCCTCTGGGTGCCGACCGTGGGCCTCGTCATCGCTCTCGTACTGGCGTCCTACGGACTCCTTCGCACGAGACGGTCGTTCGAAAGCGCTAACCGAAACGGAGGCGGCCGATACACACGCGTCCGCCGCTGGAGCGAGGGGGGCCGACGCGTGAGCACTGACGTTGCGCCCACGGCGGCCGACGAAGACGGATCGGAAGTCGAAGCAGCCGACAACTCGGCCATCACCGGCGACGACGAGGAACTGGCCGCACGGGTGGCGTTGCTGGCCGAGGAGAACGAACGGCTTCGCCGCGAGTATCGCCGAGCGCGACAGGCAGAGTATCGACGGACCGCGCTCGCACTGGTGGGGTGCGGTGCGCTCGCCGCCCTGGCGGGGGTACTCTTCCCCGACGCGCGCTCGACGCTGTTCGCGCTCGCCGGAACCGGCCTGTTCGCGGGCGTCCTGACCTACTTCCTCACGCCGAATCGGATCGTCCCCGCATCGGTCGGCGAGCGCACCTACGCGGCTTATGGCGCGCTTCGGCGCGACGCTCCACGACGCAACTGGGGCTGACCGACGAAACGCTGTATCTGCCGACTGGGCGCGGCGAAACCGAGTTCGAGTCCGTCCTGCTGTTCGTGCCACAACACGCCGAGTACGAACTTCCCGACCCGACGACGCTCGACGCTGGCTTCGTCGCGCGACGACGAGCGGGGACACGGTCTCGCCGTTCGGCCGGGCGCGCTGGCCTGTATCCCGAGTTTTCCTCGCAGGTCGAGCCGTCGCGGAAACCCCCGAGGACCTCGCCGTCCAACTCGCCGACGCGCTCGTGGAGAGTTTCGCGCTGTCCGATAGCGTCACGACCGAGGTCGGTGCCGACGGACGGAGCGTGACGTTCGGCGTTTCCGGGAGCGCCTTCGGGTCGGTGGAGCGGTTCGACCATCCGATCTCGTCGTTCGTCGCGGTCGGGTTGGCCCGCGCGTTGGATCGACCGATTTCGGTCGAGCAACTGGCGGCGGGCGGAGAAGACACTGAGTACCTAGTGCGCTGTTCGTGGGAATCCGATGCCCCCGACGAAGGGAACGAAGAAAACAGCGAGCGAGACGAGTAAGTCAGCTTCGCTGACTCATTCGTCTTCGGGGAATTCGTCGGAATCCTCCACGAAACCACCGTCCTCCGAAATCGTCGGCGTCGCCGACGGTTTCGCCGCGTCGCTGCTCGGCGGCGACACGTCCGCGACGATCTCCGTGACGACGTCCTCGGCCGTTCGGTCGTCCAATTGTGCCTGCGTGTTCGGAACCAGTCGATGGACGAGCACCGGCCCCGCCATCCGTTTCACGTCTTCGGGAATCACGTACTCCCGGCCGTGAATCGACGCGTGCGCCTTTGCGACCTGGAGGAACGCGAGGCTCGCCCGCGGCGACCCGCCGTAGTCCAGTTCGGGATGGTCACGGGTGTCGCGGCGACGATGGACCGGATGTATCGTCGCACCGACTCGGAGACGTGCGTTTCCGCGACCGTCTCGCGGGCCGCGAGGATGTCCTCGGGGGAGACGGTCCGCTCGATGTCCGCCGGATTAAGGGTCGGACGGTCGTCGAATCGCTTCAGGAGGGCCAGTTCGTTCTCCTCGTTCGGGAGTTCCACGGTCGCCTTCAACTGAAACCGGTCGCGTTGGGCTTCGGGCAGTTCGTAGGTCCCCTCCATCTCGATGGGGTTCTGCGTCGCCACGACCATGAACGGCTTCGGCAACGTCATCGTTTCGCCCTCTATCGTCACCGTTCCCTCCTGCATCGCTTCGAGGAGCGCGCTCTGGGTCTTCGGTGTGGTCCGGTTGATTTCGTCGGCGATGAGGAGGTTCGAGAATACCGGACCGCGTTGAGTTCGAACTCCCCGGTCGCCTCCTTGTAGACGTGCGTCCCGGTGATGTCCGCCGGAAGGAGGTCGGGAGTCATCTGCACGCGCTTCGAGTCCAATCCGGTCGCACGGGCGAACCCGTTGGCGATGGTCGTCTTTGCGACGCCCGGCACCCCTTCCAAGAGGATGTGACCGCGGGTGAGCAGCGAGATGGATAGATAATCGATGATCCGTTCGTTTCCGATGAGAACCGTCGTCATCTCGTCGCGAATCGCTGCTCGGATTTCGTGGGGACCTGTCATCGAAGGGGATACTATGTCGAATTCGATAAGCGGGACGGATTGTACGACGTTCGACCGCGTTGTCTCATCGTCGTTGGTCGTGAAACGCGTCCACGACCCGTTCGATTCGGTCGTCATCCCACTCGGGATGGCGGGTTTCGAGGTAGGAGACGATTTCACCCCTCGTCAACTCGGGAGTTCCGTCGTCCGACGTGGGCCGTACGTTCCGAGTGTATCGCCGGATTCCCTCCCCCACATCGTCGAACGAGCGCCCCGCCCACGCCAGAACGAGGCCGAGACAGAGCAGGGTGACGACGAACTGAAGCGGGACCGAGTCGCGGAGCATCAGCATCGCGACCGTCGCGGGCGGGAGTGACGCGGCGTGCGAGTAGTCGAGGAGAACGCGGTTTCGCCGCTGACGAGCGCATCCACGAAGGCACGGTTTCCGGGGCGGTCGAGCATCGAATTGATGAACAGACTCGAATCGCTCACGACGACGACGCGGCCGCGTCCGATCTTCTCCACCGTGGCGACCGGTCGCTGATCGACCGACTCGTTGGTGTCCAGTTTCCCGTTCCCGTTGGTGTCCAGATAGGAGTGGACGGAACTGTTCACGAGGGGCGTCGCGCCGTTCGGTCGGATGGCCGTCCCGCGGTTGAGCGTGAGCGAGGAGACGTTGGACCCCAGCGTGCGGTTCGAGACGTTTGGCGCGACCGGCATCTGGGGCGAGCGGTAGTTGTATCGCTCGTCGCGGAGGAGACGGCCATCGAGGCGCGATTTGGCTCCGAGGTTGGCGAGAAGCGAGTTGGTGTGCGACCCGAAATCGTCGGCGACGACGAGTGTGCCGCCGCGCTGGACGAACCGCCGAAGTCGGGTCCGTGTCGCGCACGTCGTACTGTTTCGTCGGGGAGAGAACGATCGCGACCGTTTCGCTCGCGTTCCCGCCGTCGTAGGCGGCCGTGTCCCGGATGACGGTGCTCGTTGCACCCGCTTTCTCGGCCTGGGATTGGAGTTCCGACGCGCCGTTCCACCCGCCGTTGTAGGCGCTGAACGACGCGGCCGACCGCTCGCCGCGACGAGCACGCTGAGGAAGACGACGGCCGCGAACCCGGCGACGACGATTCGAGGGAGTCGCTCGCGCCAGTCCCAACCCATTCAGAACACTCCCGCCGGGAGCACTTCGAGGATGTTGTGGACGATGATGTACCCGAACACGAGGGTCCCGGCGACGATGAACCATCGGAGACGGCGTCGCCATCGTGGCGTGACGGCTATCGGTGCGGTGAGTTCGACGAGAACGAGGAACCCGATGAACACGAGCGCGAAGAATATCTCGTTCGAGTAGGCTCCGAGCAGACTCAGAACGAACAGACAGAGAAGCATCCAGAGGGTCTGTCCATAGATGAACCGGCGACGGTGCTCTGTCAGCATTCGAACCGAATACTATCGGCAGGGTTACCAAACTACCGGCTATCAGATAGTTGTTAGATAGAAACCGGACGCGGAATCACGACCCGGACTCGTTTCGCGGGGAACTCAGCCCGGCCGCGGGCCCCTCGTTCGGTCCGACCGGACAGTTCCCCGCCCGCCGCGGGGTCGTCACGACCAGCGGGTCGCGCCCGCTGGCGGAGTAAACGACGCTCCTGTTCGCGGTCAGGCGGTCGTATCGGTCGGCACCGACTTTCGTCGGCGAGGCCGGGAAGACCTGCGCGCCGAGCGTCGTCCACGACCGCTGGGCGACTATCGGGCAAGCGGGTGGCGGTGTATCGGGAGCTACCGTTCCCCCTTTCGTACTCCCACCGCCGCTCTTCAACCACTCGTACAGCGGCGTGTACTGCGCGCTCGTCCGATCCTTGTAGTAGTTCGTGGTCACGATGACCATGTGCCCGTCGCCGACCCACCCTCCCCGCACGTGATTCGCCGCGAACGTTCCCGTGGCGAATTCCGTCGGCGTGACGGTCGGCTGTGCGGGGGTCGCATGCAGTCCGGCGAACGCGAACGGTGCGCTGGCGACGACACAGAGGGCGACGAGCGGGACGACCGCTCGTCGCCCGAGCGTCGGAATGGACGACGACCGTGACCCCCGTCGGAAACCGATATCGACGGCGGTGATGGCTGCGAGCGCCGCCAACGTGAAGTGGGCGAACACCTGTCCGCGAACCGCGAGCGCCTCGTACTCGTGGGTGAGGCTCCCGGTCATCGCGAAGCCGATGAGAACCAACGGGCCGACGAGGAGACCCACGACGACCACGGACGGTCCGGCGTCCCGTGCCAACTTCGGGAGCCCCCTCGCCGCGACGAGACCGACGAGCGCGAGCGGACCAGGAGCGCCAACTGGAGCGGAGCCGTCGATGCCGAACCGGGGAATATCGGGAGGAAGTGATTTGCGACCAGCAACGTCCCGACGCCGCCGACGGCGAAGGTGGGAAGGAATCGCTGGACGACGGTCCCGGCACTCGGCAACCACCCCGCGAAGAGGACGAGGAAGACCAACCACGCGACGAGGAGGCCGGGGAGCGCGGTGACGTAGCCCGCCGCCGTGAGGTTCGTCTGTTGGTAGTACACCAGCATGTCCAGCCAGAACAGGGCGACGGTTGCGGAACCGAAGACCGCACGCCGACGCGTCGGAACGTGGGTTCGAACGCCGAGCGAGCGGACGAAGATAGCCAGCAGGCACGAGCGCGCCGACCAGCGCACTCAGGTTGTGTGTCAGGGGGAGGGCGACGACGAACGCGAGCGTCAGTGCCATCCACGCCGGGCGCTCCGTTCGGAGCGCGCGATAGAACGCGAGCGCCGTCAGGATGACCAGCGCGTGTCCGAGCATCTCGCTGCTGACTGCGGCGGACCGACCGAGGTAGACGCCGTCGAGCGACAGGAGCAAACCGCCGAGAACCGCCGCGATCCGGGTGTGTGTGCGTCTCCAGCCGAGTTGCTCACAGATACGCCACACGAGCACGAAGACGACGAGCGCGAATCGTCCCGATGACGGCGACGAGCAACTGCGCGACGTGGAGCGGGGCCACGCCGGTCGCTTGGCTCACCGCGGTCAGATACGCGGTGAAGACGAACTCGTCGGGGTGAATGAACTGCGCCGCCGCGGAGAGATGACCCGTCCTCCCCGCGCGGTGGGCGAGCGCGGCGAAGTGAAAGCCGTCGACGTTGTACGGAAGCGGCGTCCAGTGGAGCGGGAGCGTCCGCATCCCGACGCCGACCAGGAAGACGGCCAGCGCGGCGAGAACGGTGGCTCGGCGACGGACCCCCAGCGCGGTCACTCATTCGAATCACCGCCGAGTTCCGCGTTCGGGTTCGCCGTCGCCCGATAGCCCGAGAGGAGCGAATCCGGCGTCGTTCTGAGGAGCGCGAACGCGACGAGCAGCGCGCTGAGGCACATGACGCCGATCCCGCCCGCGACGCGCTCGCGGCGACCCGCGGGGTCAATAGCGGCGTGATTCGAACCCCGTAGAGCACCAGCAATCCCACCTCGGCGAGCAGCGACACCGCCACCACGGCGACGACCAACG